>NZ_JBFBAZ010000007.1:0-129867 GCF_040682475.1 Hamadaea sp. NPDC051192 | reverse complement strand
CGCTGAACGCGTTCGCCATCACCTTCAGCGACCGATTCCCGGCAGCTGAAACCTACTGAGGAAACCGCCGGAAACACCGTTAACGAGATAGTCCCTCCAGGCCACGTACGGGCGAAACGGTCACGACCGGGTCCCACTGCACACTGCCACGTTCCGTGCGGATCAGCGCGGTGACGGCCGCAGATGTCCGCGAAAGGGTATCGGCGGTTAGTCGATGCGGTCCCATAGCTCGTGAGGGTTATTGCCGGGCGGAAGTCGTGGGCCTGGGCCATCTGCGCCGTCGGCGAACCCGTGGGCGACGAACGAGGGCAGGTGGGCGTCGCTTCCGAAGGTGATCGCGTCGCCGCCTTTTTCATGCCACCAGGTCAGTATGGTCGCGTGCATCGGCAGGCGGGTGTTGATCTCCAGTGCGCGGCCGGACTGCGCGGCGGCCCGCAGGGCGTGGCGGAACTCCTCCTCGAACACTTTCGGGTCGAACGTCCCGCCTGGTCTGCCGGCCAGAAGCGGACCGCATAGTCGATGTGTGCCAGCACGGAGAACATGCCGCTTGTGGACATCATTGTGGCCACACCGGCCAGGTATTCGCGCATCACCTCGTGCGCGCCGCGGTGCGGGTAGATGCCCCACGGCTCGGCGAAGGCATCCTGGTCAGGGAGCGTGTGCAGGGAGCCGAGGACCCGGTCGAACCGGCCCGTTGCCAGGACCTGGGCGCAGTGCTCGGCGTGGCGGTGTGGTTCTCCCATTTCCAGGCCGCTCAGGACGCGCATTGCGTTTGGAACTCTTAGCCAGATCTGCGGCCTACCGGGGAGGTGATCTAGGACTTGGTTGGCATCGCGACAAGGTACTGACACCCTGCGCTGCGGCACTGGCCGCTGTCGACGCGGGGGAGGGGCCGCCGTGGCGACGACCCCTCCGATGGAGAGTGGGTTCAGAGCGAGGGTCTACAGGGAGGCCAGCCGGAACTGCTGGTTTGCCTGGCCGTTGCAGTCGTAGATCTGTACCTGCTGCCCGTTGCCGGTACCCCAGACGTCGATGCAGCGGCCGGACTGCACGCCCGTGATCGTGCCGTTGGAGTTGACGTTCCACTGCTGGTTGGTCTGGCCGTTGCAGCTGTAGATCTGGACTGCCGAACCGTTGCCGGATCCGGCCGCGTCCAGGCACATGTTGCCGTAGACGGTCAGTTGCTTGCTCGCGGTGTAGGTCCACTGCTGGTTGGTCAGGCCATGGCAGTCGTACAGCTGGACCCTGGTCCCGTTGTTGTGTGAGGAGTTCGGCACGTCGATGCAGCGGCCTGACTGCGAGCCGACGATCTTGCTGGCGCCGCCGGGCTGCGGCGAGGTGGACGGCGAGCTTGACGGCGACCCGGGCGAGGACGTCGTCGTGGACGGGTTCGGGCTGGCGGCGTTGAGGGCGTTGAGCACCGACGTGTACGCCGCCTTCTTGTTGCCGCCGCCGTCGAACAGCAGCGGGCTCTCACCGGACCGCCACGAGTCGCTGTCGCGTACGCCCCACACCGTGATGCCGATACAGCGCGGCACGTTCATGCACGCCTGGGTCAGACCTGCGTACTGTGACGTCGACGCGTTGGTCACGTCGACCTCGGTCAACGCGACGTCCACCCCGAGCGCGGCGAAGCTGGACAGCGTCGTCTGGAAGTTGCTCGGCAACGAACTGCCACCGGTGAAGTGCGTCTGCAGCCCGACACAGTCGATCGGCACACCCCGGGACTTGAAGTCCTGGATCATCCGATACACGCCCTGCGTCTTGGCGTACGACCAGTTCTCGATGTTGTAATCGTTGTAGCACAGCTTCACCGACGGATCCGCAGTGCGAGCGGTCCGGAACGCCACCTCGATCCAGTCGTTGCCGGTGCCCTGAAGGTTCGACTGGCGGCGGCTGCCGTCCTCGTTGAACGCCTCGTTCACCACATCCCACGCGGCAAGCTTGCCCTTGTAATGCGCCATCACACCGTTGATGTGATCGATCATCGCCTGACGCAGCGTCGACCCCGACAGACTCTGCATCCACCCCGGCTGCTGGGCATGCCAGGCCAGCGTGTGACCCCGCACCTTCAGACCACGCTGCGTCGCCCAGTTTGTAAATGTTGTCGCCGGCGCCGAACGAGAACTGCCCCCGCTGCGGCTCCGTCGCGTCGATCTTCATCTCATTCTCGGCCGTCACCATATTGAACTCACGCCCAGCAATAGTGGTGTACGCCGAATCACCGAGCCGACCACCCGCGATCGCCGTGCCAAAATACCGGCCCGACTGCGCGGCCGCGGCACCGAGGGTGCTCGCCGCCGCGTTCGCGTCGGGGATCACCATCATCGTGGTCAGGACGGCTAGTGAGCTGGTCGCGCCGAGGAGCAGCGCCTTGCGCAGCGGTGTGGGTCTGCTTTGGTGTTCGCCACGATGCGCAGTAGGACGTGCTGTCATCATGGGCTCCTTTCGGTTGCCGGCGCCGGGTTCGACGAAGCGGCCAGCGCCGCATGGGCGGGCGTCGATACCGAGGCATGCTGCCACGCGTCGCGGCAGATTCGCAATGGCAAGTTCCGAAAAGTTTCCGGAAGTGTGTACGACGTGATTGCGGCGATCCATGGTGGACACAGGGCGCTATGAGCGGAGTGTCTCGGTTGATGGGCAGGTCGGAGCATTGTGGTCAGATGGCTACGGCGGCGCTGTCCGGAGGATCATTGGTAGACCGGCTTGCTTCGGATCCGCGAGACGCGTCGATAAGGCCGAAAATTCTCGGAGTGATTTCGGAACCGTCAGCTCGTGCCGGTGGCGCCCAGACGGACGACCGTCTGGGCGCGGACGGCGTCAGCCCGCGAGGCGGCGGCGGTCTGGCGTACAACTGCTTGAACATGCCTCTCGGCCGGGCCGGCCAGCCCGTCGTAGACGGCCACGAACAGGTCCCGGGCCTGCGAGCGGGGCCACCCGGCTGGTAGCAGTTCGGTCGGCAACTGCGGATCGAGCAAAGGGAAACGCCGGTACGCATCCATGATCTGGGTGCGAGCTTGAACCGCGGTGGCACCGGCGATCCCGCCTCGGCGTACCTGCGGCAGCAGCGGTCGCCATCGCTGATCGAAGCGCTGATAGTGCCCTGCGATGGCGGGCAGGTCCCAGGCGTCGACGGGGCTCCGGCTCACCTCGACGGCAAGGTCTGCTTGCCTGGCCCGAAAGACGGTCAGCGCGCCGAACGCGACCGTGGCGAGGCGTCGTTCGACCGTCGGGTTCACCTCGTCGGGCGACACCCACAGTCCGTCGTAGAGGGGCGCGAAGCCGAGCCAGCGCAACTCGGCGCGCAGAGAACGCCGCCGCGCGCTCTGCTCCTCAGGCAGCGAGAAGGCGACCAGCGTCCAATACCCGTCCCAGACACGGTCCCGGTCGCCGAACCGGGCGATCCAGGCGCCCCCCGCCAGCAGCTCGGCTGCAGCGTCCGTGGTCAGCCGGTGGGAGCTGTGCCGGCCCTGTCGGCTGCTTTCCAGCACTCCGCGTCGCGTCAGCCGGCTTATCGCCGTGCGGGCTGCGCCGCTGCTGACGCCGGACTCGACCAGCAGCGCGACGATGGCTGCCGAGGGTAGCCAGACGCGATCCGGCAACGTGTAATCCGCGACGAGCGTCGCCGCGAGTGCCTGGGCTGAGCTGCCTTGCTGCCGCCGGGGCAGCCGTGAGCCCACCGCGACATCGGGAAAGATCTCCTCGATCTCGAACGGACTGACCACGGCGACTCCGGCGCTGCGACGAACCGCCCCACGGCCTGGGGCCCCGCCCATGATAGGCGTCCTTGCGGCTGCGGATCTGCTGCCCACCGACGACACCGGGCACTACCGTGCATTATATGTGATCGATTGACAGTTCTACGACCGGCAGGCACACTTACTGACACACATCCCGAGTGTTCGATCACGTGGCGGACAGCCGGATCTCGGGAATCCAGACGGGGTCGGGCCGACCCGCAGACTGTGCGATCGAGGAAGTGCCATGAGACGACTGACCACACCGGCCCGGCATCGATGGATTCTGGGCAGCCTGCTGACCCTGGCGCTGGCCGGCGCCGTCCTGCTGGTACCCAGGCTGGCCGAGGCTGGGCCGACGGCCGGCTGCGGCAAGACGCCGACGCTCACCAGCGGAACCCGTTCGATTCAAAGCGGCGGCCAGAACCGCAGCTACATCCTGAGCATCCCCAACGGCTACAGCAACACCCACGCCTATCGGCTCATCTTCGGGCTGCACTGGCTCAACGGCACCGCCAACGACGTCGCCACCGGCGGACCAGACGGAGCGGCGTGGGCGTTCTACGGCCAGAAGCAGCTGTCGAACAACAGCACGATCTTCGTCGCGCCACAGGGCATCGACAACGGCTGGGCCAACACCAACGGTCGCGACGTCACCCTCGTCGACGACCTCGTCCGGCTCGTCGAAGGAGACTTGTGCGTCGACACCAGTCAGGTCTTCGCGATGGGCTGGAGCTACGGCGGTTCGATGAGCTACGCCCTTGCCTGCGCCCGCCCGACGGTATTCCGTGCGGTCGTGGTCTACTCCGGAGCCAACCTCAGCGGATGCAGCGGCGGCACGCAGCCGGTCGCGTACTTCGGCATCCACGGCACACACGACAGCGTGCTCAACATCTCCAACGGAAGATCGCTGCGCGACACCTTCGTGCGCAACAACGGCTGCACCACGCAAAGCCCACGCGAACCTTCCCAAGGCAGCCTCACCCACATCACCACCATCTACTCCGGATGCCAGTCCGGCTATCCGGTCCAATGGGCGGCGTTCGACGGCGACCACACCCCCAGCCCAGTGGACGGCAGCACCGGCACCAGCGGAACACGTACGTGGACATCGGCGGAGGTGAACACATTCCTGGCGCAGTTCCCGAGCAGCCCGTCGCCCAGCGGATCCCCGTCCAGCACCTCGTCACCGTCGAGCAGTCCCTCGGCATCCAGCAGCCCGTCACCGAGCAGCTCCAGCTCAGACAGCCCAACGCCGGCCGGGGCCTGCGGCGCAACCTACCGGACTATCAACGCATGGCCGGGCGGGTTCCAGGGTGAGGTGACCGTCACCGCCGGCAACGCGCCGATCACGGGCTGGACGGTGCAGTGGACATTGGCCAGCGGACAGGCCATCACCCAAGCGTGGAACGCGACGCTCTCGGCCACCGGTTCGAACGTCACGATGCGTAACGTCTCCTACAACGGCTCGCTAGGCACCAACGCATCGACGACGTTCGGAGTCCTGACCAACGGCAGCCCCTCGACACCATCGCTCACCTGCACAAGCCCCTGACGGTCGCGGTATGCCCCCGGGCCGGCCGACGGCTCGGGGGCTCTCAAGTGGACCTCTCGTACGCTCGGCGACGGCGACGGCGCGATCGGGCAGGCCGTAGCGCGGCCACTGCGGGGACAGCGCCTCCCCGTTCGTGGAAAGCCGCCACAGCGCCCACTCAGCGTGTCTTGGGTCTTGGAACATCACTTCCAACCGGAGCCGACCGTCTGTCTGCGGCTCCCTGGTCAGAATATCGGCGGCAGTGCTGATCAGCCCCTCGCGTCGTCTCAGTAGCGGCGCGGACGGGTCGTGGGCAGGTGTTCGGACTCGGCGGTCGGGGGTGCGGCAGCGGCCTGGCCGCAGACCAGATAGAAGGACACGGTAGGGCCTTCAGGGGTGGCGGGGCTTCGACAACCACAGCCGTACCTGAGGGCCCTACCTCGTGTCCGTGCGACAGACCGAGCGGTCTCGGATCCCCCTGCCATCAACCAGATCCGACCACACGGACCTCGTTTTCGACGGTCACTCAGTCGCTCATGGGCGATGCACTACCGTGTTGTGCAGAACGGTTAGGCGCGATCAATGGTCTTGTGGAAGAACTGGATCGTCGCCGCGCACGCGGCGACCCCCGTCAGGACGCCCTCGGTGGCGGAGCGGCGCGCGAAGCCAATCCACACTCCGGCGGCTATGCCGCCGAGCCCCCCGAGCAACACCACCACGATCGTGCGCAGCGACACCAGGCCATCCCCTTCGGCGCGGGCGTTGGTTCTGTTTTGTCGAGTCATGGTTCGACCGTGACGCACCCCATGACCCCAGCGGTCCAATTTGGATCATGGACGTGCTTTGTCCAAAAATTGCAACTTGGAAAATGGACGGCTGTTCACCGGGTACGCCAGTTGCGTTCTGCCTTCATGGTGTGGCAGAAATCGTCGTGTGACCAAGAGCGATCCCCTAGACCTCCTCTTCGAGGAGATCAATGCCCTGCACCGGGCGGCGGGGGAGCCTTCATACGAGCGCATCAAGGCCTACGCCAATATCGACGGCAGAAGAATCTCCACGTCGTCCATGTCCAACCTCGCCAAGCGGACGACCAAGCCTCGTCTCGACACGGTGCTGGGCTTCGTTACCGGCTGTGAAGGCTACGCCAGCAGCCGCCGGACAGAGCTTCCAGCAGGCGTCTGTCACCCAGCTCGCTGGACCAAGATGGTGGAGGCTGCGGCTGGCAAGTCCGGCACTGGCGGCGATGCTGCGGCAGGCAGTCAGCCAAGTCTCGGTGAGAACTTCCTGTCGCAGCTCGCGTGGGGGAAGGTTCACCAACTGATCTCCACCCTGCCGTCGCCGGTCGGTGAGGACCATGTGCGTCGCCTGCTATGGGCCGCGGTGGACGACATTGGGCCGCTGGCCTTCGAGGGTCCCTGCCGGTTGGAGTCTGTGCTGCGCGCCCTGGACACCGGATTCGTGCCGGCAGGAAGCCTATCGCCGGCCTTGGTGCTGTTGGAGTACCTCGCGGCGACGCAGCACGTCGCGGTCCGCCAGCGGATCCGGCTGCTCGTGGATGAGCTCGCAGCCTCGACCGGGGTACCGGTCAGCGAGGTCAATCAGATCAGAACACGCGCCGCGGAGCCCTTCGCCGAGGTCGATCCAGTGTCGCTGTTTGTGAAAGTCGATGGCGACAGCGAACTCGGCTACCACGTGACTGCGTGGCTGTATCGACCCGATAAGCCGCTTACATTCAAGTACGAAGCTGACGGCTGTTACAGCGTGGCCCAGCTTCGCGTCGCAGTCGAGGCTTTGATTGCTGCCATCGCGCCCATCGCCCGTGGGATTTCCCTAACGCAGTTGCAGTTCGAGTTCGCGTTGCCGTGGAACCTGCTCGCCCACGCGGTAGAGCAATGGCGTCTGAGCGATGGCCGACCGATCGGGACCGTGAGCCGGGTCGTCGTCCGGTCGGTCGATCGAATGCAAGATCCGTGGGCCGCCGCCCAGTGGCAGCGTCGAAGCCGCCTGCTGCCCCGCTGCGACCTCGGCGCCGAGGAGTTGGTCGTCGAAGGAACCGTCGGGCAGGGGAATTACGACCTGCGGGAACAGACCGTTTGCCTGGCCGCGCATGGACCGTATCTCGCCCCCCTGAACTGGCAGGACGACGATCCACTCTTGGCAGCGATCAAAGACGGTCTGCCGTCGGCGTTGTGGTATCGCGACGGCGGCGATAGACACCAGTTGGTCGACCTCGTCTACGACACAGTTATGAAGGGCGGGCCGGTCCTGCTTCCCGCGGCGTTGCAGAGGTTTCGCAGCGCGCACAGAAGCGGCGCGGCATCCGCGTCGTCGATTTGCCTCCTGTTTGACGACTTCTACCAGCAGCCGGAGCCCTTGGCCGGCCTGTCGTGGCCATCCAGAGGCGCTGAGGGTGAGGACGCGTGACACCGATGCAGCCGAGCTCTCACCATCTTCCCCACGCCGTTGGTTCCGGCGAGCCACCGACCGAGTTCTGGCTCGTGGTGGATATCGGCCGCAGCATGGCTTTGTGGGACGGGGCTGCCGAAGCCGTGCAAATCCTTGTGGAAGATCTGCGGGGACAGCCCACCGCCGTCCGCCTGTTCCACCTTGACAGTGATCGTGACAGCGTGGCGCTCCTCGATCGGCAGCAGGCACTGCACCAGCCCGCAAGCCTCAGCGAGCCGAACAGGTATCGATTGACCATGATATTGACCGACGCTGTCGGCCCATTGTGGCGCACGGCGGCCGCGCGTGAGGTGTTGATGTCCTGGATGGCGCACGGACCCGTCGTGATCGTCCAGGTCCTGCCGACGTCATTGTGGCGCCGGACAGCGCTGCCGCCAACCATGAAGCCTGCTCGGGGGACCGCCGACGACGCATCGGCCCAGCCATGGGTTCCTGTGCTCCCATTAAGCGCCGACCCGGCGGGGCCGCTCGCCCGCAGGATCTCAGGCCAACAATCCGACAACGAGCCTACCCATGCGGTGCCGGTTGGGTCGCTGCCGGCCCCGAAGCTCCCAGACTGGGAAGCTCCCAACTCGGCCACGCAACGAGTCGCCAGATTCCAGGCGGCGGCATCCGCCACGGCTTTCGCCATCGCCCGCGACCTGGCTGCGACGCCGCTAACACTTCCGCTAATGCAGGCGATCTGCGCCGATCGCCATCCGGCCTCGCGCACCGGCCATCTCGCGGAAGTCATGCTGTCGGGTCTCCTCGTAGAATTGCCCACGCCACAGCCGACGGCATCTGAAGATCGGCGATACGAGTTCCTGCCCGACGTCCGCGCGGAGCTACTGCGTAACCAGCCACGGCGTGCCTTGCGCGCCGTGTGGGAAACGCTACGTGAGGTCGCCGCATACACTCCGCATCCATTCGGTCAGCTCGACATGTGGGCGCTGGCGGCACAACCGCATCGGCATCTCGCGACCAGCCCTGAATGCCGGCCGGTCGCCGAAGTCGCGATCGCGGTCCTGGGTGGACTGGGCGGCTCGTTCGTCGGGCAGGCAGACGACATCAGATCCGCATTGGCGGCGAACGACAACAGGCTGGGGCAGCACGTGGAGAACACAGCCTGGAAGCGGGCCCGGTCCGGCGCCCCAAACTCCACCGCCGTCGCCGGCCGACAGTATCTGGATGCGCGGCCAGAGGATCGCCAGATGACACCCAACACGTTGAAGATTGTCATTGCGGGCGGCTTCGGTGTCGGCAAGACGACCTTGGTGAGTGCGGTGAGCGACATCAAACCGCTGGGAACCGAGGAAGTCCTCTCGGCAGCCAGCGTCGGCTCCGACGTCCTCACCGAGGTGGAAACAAAGTCACTCACCACGGTCGCCATGGACTTCGGGCGCATCCAAATCTCCTCGGACCTGGCTCTCTACCTCTTCGGAACCCCTGGACAGCCGAGGTCCCGGTTCCTGTGGGACGAGCTCGTCCACGGCGCACTGGGCGTGATCGTGCTCGTCGACAACCGTCGGCTGGCCGACTGCTTCCCGGTCATCGACTATTTCGAAAGCCGCGGGACCCCGTTCCTGGTGGCCATCAACCGTTTTGACGGAGCGCCAACCTTCACCGTCGAAGCCATACGCGCCGCGTTGGCGCTGGACGAGCAGGTGCCGATCATGGTCTGTGACGCTCGGGACAGAGAATCCGTACGGCAGGTGCTTATCAAACTGATGGAACACGTCAGCGGAGGTGACCGCGGCGCGGTCACCCGGTGGGCCCACTGAGAACGATCGGTGGCCGGCAATTCGAAGGGCCACCCGTCTGGCAATGTAGGTTCTCATCGGAAACGTCGGCGCTCAACGCATTGACCTGAGGTTCGCCACTAGCTTCTCGTCGATTTGTCGGCGGATTCTTCTCACTGATTTGTCGTTTTCCTGAGGATCTTGTTTTGCCGTGGTGAGTCCGGGGTCCGATTTGGCGAGGCGGAAGAGGACGCGGTTGTAGCAAGCTGTCCGTGTCAACGGACATCTCGAGCTGGCTCTGGCACATTCGCGGTGATCGACTGCCGTCGTTTTCAGTTCCCGGCGAGGACGCGTTTTCGGAGCAGATCGAAGTTGGCTCGGCCGTACATCTGGCGCTTGATCATCTTGATGCGGTTGACGTTGCCTTCGACGGCACCGGAGCTCCACGGGAGGGTGAGCCCGGCGGTGACGGCGGGCAGGTCTTTGCGGATGCCGTTGGCGAAGCGTCGCAGTTCGTGGACGTCGGCGTGGTCTGCCTGTTCGAGCCACGAGAACAGATCGGTCCCGCGTAGCTCGCGGACCAGGTCGGTGAAGCCTTGGGCGAGGTCGCGGATCGTGGCGAGATCGGGGCATCGGGTGCAGGCGTCCGCGAGAGCGTCACGCTCGTCGCTGGTGAGCCTGGCGTCGGGGCGCATGATCAAGGCGGCCAGTTGGCGGGCGGAGGGAACCTTCGGTTGGGGTGGTGCGGCCTGCTCGGTGCCGCGGATGGAGATCAGGTAGCGGCGCAGGGTGCGTTCGCCGCCGCGGTAGCCCTGTGCGGTGATCTCCGCAAGTAGCTGGTTGGTGCTGGTCACGCCTTCGTTGCAGCGGGCTTGCAGGTAGGGTTTGAATGGGTCGACGAGGCTTGTTCGTGCGGTGGACGCCGGTCCGAGCAGCTGTGCGATGTCGGCGGTGTTGAGGTAGCGGCGCACGGTCTTGGGGTCGATGCGTAGGTGGCGGGCGATCTGGTGGATGCCCCAGCCGCGGGCGGTCAGGTCGTGGACTTGTGGGTGCAGGGTCTGGACCCGGGCGGCTAGCAGTCCCGGCTGCTGGGTGGGCGCAGCGGGGGCGGTCGTGGTTCGTGCCGGTGTCGATGGTTCTGGTTGCAGGCAGCGGCGGTGGCGGGCCGCGGCGTGTTCCACCGCGTCGGACAGGTTTCTTGAGCAGAGTACTGGTGGGCCGCCGGCGAGGTGCCTGCTATGCAGGTCCTTTTCCGGCGGCCCCCAGCCCGAACGACGCATGCGACTTTCACCGCACGTCGCTCTCGAGTGATTACTGCGCGGGTGCTGAGGAAGCGCCGTGGATGTCCGCGTGGCAGGCTCCGCAGACCACAAGGGTTTTGCGGTGCCTAGCGGCCATGAGGTCTGCCCACGGCGGCCGGTTTCCCGATCGCCCGAGGTGGGCGAGCTTGGCGACGTGATGCACGTCCACGTCGCCGATGTGCCCGCACATCTCGCACCGACCTGCTAGCAGCCGGGTGACCAGCTGCTTGCGTTTGGTGTTGACTGGTGCCAGCTGCCGGTCGGTGAGGACCGTCTTCTTGTTCTGCCTCAGCGGGATCCCGCCGAACCGTCCGACCAGTGGTTTCCTTCCGGTGCGTTCGACGCTGGCCTCGAAGCACTTGCGCGGCCCGTGCGGCGTGTCGATGACGGTCGCGTACTTGCGGGCCATCTTCGACACCGACGAGCGGTGCTTGTTCGCCAGCGTCATCAGCATCGACGTCTCCATGACCCATTGCAGCCGGGCCAGTCGGAAGACATCGCCGGCCATCAGGTAGTACTGGACGAAGCCCCGATACTCGGACCCGTAGGTGCTGACGATGACGTGATCGTCTTGGTTCAGCAGTGCGGGCCGACGCGCGGGTTTGCCGCGCTGCATGTACTGGGATTGCTTGGCGGTGACCGCGGTGCGGGGCACCTTCAAAGCGACGGTCCCGTTCAGGGAGCGCCGCCTGCCGAAGACCTTGCGGTCGTTGTGGTGCACCGTGATGTCGTAGCCGAGGAACCGCGCCCGCTGGGTGCGGGCATGGGTGATCAGCGTCTTGTCCGGCGACAGTTCCAGCTTGAGATCCTCGCGCAGGAACGCCGCCAGACGCCTTTTGATCTCCTCAGCTTCCGCCTTCGGTCCGGCAAACCCGAGCAGAGTGTCGTCGGCGTAGCGCACATACCTCAGCCGCCGGTAGCAGGGATCGTGAGTGTCCATGCTGGGCATGCTGTGCAGTTGCTTGCGCAGTTGCCGCACCGCAGCACGGTCGCCGCGGCTTCGCGCACGGCGGATCGCGCCCCAGACCCGATGAAAGGCGGGGTTCGGCTTCCTGACACTTGCCCGGGTGTATTGCGGGATCAGAACTGTTTCAACGAACTCATCCAACTTATGCAGATAGATGTTCGACAGGATCGGAGAGACCACGCCACCCTGCGGAGATCCACTGTGCGTGGCATTCCAGACCCAGTCCTCCAGGTATCCCGCCTTCAGCATGTTCTCCACCAGCCGCAGGAACCTGTTGTCGAGGATCTTCTCGCCCAGGATTCGCAGCATGACCGTATGGTCAAGCCGGTCGAAACATTGGGCAATGTCACCCTCGATGAACCAGGCCGTCCCGGTCCAGGTGTTCGCCACGTCTCGCAAAGCGGTGTGGCATCCCCGGCGAGGACGAAAACCGTGGGAGGAGCCCGAGAATGACGGCTCGTAGTACGCCTCCAGCAGGAGACGGACGACTTCGCCGACGAGCTTGTCCCTCCACGGCGGCAGACCCAACGGACGCAGCTTCATGCTGCCCCGCTTCTTCGGGATGTAGATCCTGCGGACCGGACTCCACCGATACCGCTCATGACGAAGGTCGTCAATGATGCGGTCGATCTTGCCCAGGGACATACCGTCCACGGTCTCTGCGGTGACTCCGGGCGTCATAGCTCCCGAGTTGGAATACAAACGCCCGTAGGCCAGCAGGAACAGCTGCGGGTTGAACAGTTGCCGATACAGCTCATCCAGCGGCAGGCCCCGCCTGCCGCGTTCACGCAGGACACCCAGCACCGTTTCAGCGCTCTGCATTTCGCATACC
Source organism: Hamadaea sp. NPDC051192 (assembly GCF_040682475.1). NCBI lineage: Bacteria > Bacillati > Actinomycetota > Actinomycetes > Micromonosporales > Micromonosporaceae > Hamadaea > Hamadaea sp. NPDC051192. The sequence goes on along the minus strand of NZ_JBFBAZ010000007.1, from coordinate 117,312 downwards.
TCCCGATTCGCGGGGTGTCCGATCACCTGGCCCCCTTCGCCCTGTGGATGGCTCTCCCATCCGCCTTGGCCGGTCGTGACTCCGGCGACTACTACGAGGCCTCCGTCGCCATAGGAAGTCCTCTTCCCGTAGGCGATCCCATGTTCGTCCTTGTCGTACGTCGTAGCGCGACGTAGGCGCTCCACTCATCACCTTGAATGCCCTCGCTGGGCATCGCTCCGCGTCCCGGAGGTTGCATCGGCCATGGCACAAAGCCAACGCAGGACACGGCGTCGGTTTCAGACATCGTTTCCGACGGACTCGACCTTCAGTCTTCTGGTGATTGGAGTTCAGGCAATCCAGCTTTCGCCATATCACGCGGGCCCCGCGACGCACCGCCCCGATGACTGGGCACGGTCGCCGCTTCAATGGCATGCTTCGGTCCCCTTCACCTTTCGGATCCAGGTAAGCCATCGGACCCAAGAACCTCCCTCCGAGTTCATCCCGACTACATCGGGGATACGACAAGGCGCCTCATGGCGCACTGCCATCGGTCGGCGACCTGGATGGCGCCGGGCGCGCCGCGAGCGGCGCCTTCGGCGTAGCCGCCGGCCCTGTCGCGGCAGATAATCTGGACGCCGGGGTGGGCGTTCAGCCAGGCGGCCAAGGTGTCGGCACTGCGATCGGGCAGGACGTCCACGGGCTGGTGGGTGTCCATGTCGATCAGGATCGTGGCGTAATGATGGCCCCGGCGCAGCGCGAAGTCATCCACACCCAGCACCCGGGGCACCGGACGGGTCGGATCCGGGATCGCGCGCAATGTGCGCAGCAGCGTCATGCGATTCACCGGCGAGCCGATCTTCGCGATCAGCCGGGCTCCGGCGCGACGACTCAGTGCGGTTCCCACGTCGCGCACGGTCTTGGCGGCTGCTGGTGTCCGGCGTCCGAATCTGGTCGTGACCATGTCGATCTGCTCGGCGAACACCTTCCGGTCGCAGGCTGGCTCGTCGCAGAAGAATCGCCGGACGGTCAGCGAGATCGCCACCTCCCGGTCGCCGACTCCGGTATCGGCCAGCCGGCGCTGGTAGCGGCTGTGCACACGCTGGGAGCTGCACTGGCACGCCGGGCACACCGCGACCAGTTGCGTCGACGTCGCTTCGACCCTGACGTTCGCGTTCTGCAGATGGACGCGATCGACACGAACGGCGGTCAAGTGCGGGAACAGCGCATGCATCCAGTCCATAATGGACACATAACATGATCCACGTCAGTCGATCACCGAGTCCGTGCCAGAGCCAGAGTGCCGTGTCCGCTCTCAGCGCATCGGTCACATCGCTGGGATACGGCTTTCGATGACCCATGACCAGACCAAAGCAGCAGGCATCCGCCAGTCGCGACCGACATCCGCCATTCACGACATCGAGTTATAACTATTACTCTACGGAAGACCCTCAATCAGACACAAGGCATAGATACTGTTAAAGGTTTTCGAACCGCCCTCTCAACTGAAGCGGTCAGGTCCACCACCTTCATAGTCGACTACTGCGAAAGTTGACCGATGCAGCAGCGAAGATCGTTCGCGAATTCAATCGTCTGATGGACGCTTGGCCCGCGGCGACCCTCATAGTGTGGGACATCCACGCCAACGAGGAGGAAGCATGCTCAATGCGCGAAAGGCGTCTATCGTCGGTAAAGGTCTCATGATGTTCGCGGCCGGGCTGAGCGCCGTTGTGCTTACAGCGAGCCCGGCGGCCGCAGCGGTCGATGACGGTTTCAAGGCGAGCATCGGTGGCGGCTGTGGCGTGGCCGAGTTCGTCGATTACGGCCCTGGCTCGCCGAGTAACCCGGCCAACAACGACGACTACATCGTTGTGCATGACTATTGTGCCGACGGAATGACGATCCTGGCGTACGCCTATCTTAACAACGTCTACTACGGCTCCAAGGCCAACAACAACGGGGCTGCCGGGGCGCCGGTCTACTGGGACCCGTGGGGAAACGTGCTCAAGGGCGACAAGATGGAGCTTTCGGTGTGCCTGTTGACCGACGGCTATGTCTGGGGGTGCAGTAGCGACGTGGCCCGCGTTAGCGCGGACGGCTGAGGCTGCGTACGCCGTGCTAATCGACGAGGCTGGGTCCGCTGTCCAGCGGCGACGGTCCCCATGGACGCGTGGGCACGCCCTGCTGTTCTATCAGGCATACGCCGCCATTCGCCTATCCGTGCTGGGCGGCCAGGAGTAGTTTGAGCCGGCGTAGGCGGGCGAGGCCCCGGAGACGCGGGACCCCGCCTGCCGACCGGCTAGAGTCGGCAGGCGGGACGCCCGAGAAGTGAGCTGCTCACAGGTCAACTGACTTATGAAGCAGGCTGCGGTTCGAGATCTCGGTGCTGTGTGTAGGTCATGCGTATCCCAGTGGTCGTCACGACTCGGGGTAGCGGTGCGGCAGATCTGGGTCGTCGTTTCGCAGAATCCGTACAGTGCTGGTTAGTTTGATCGGGGTGTCTGCGGGGCCGCGTAGGAACGGATGAATATAGACCAGTCGTCGCTGTGTGCGGCCGGGTCCGTAGGCCTGGTTGCGCCAGTGGCCGGTGACCCAGACCCGGCTCGTGTAGGCGCGGCGGCCGGTGTCGGCCGATGGCGCGTTCGGGTTACCGTTTTGGCGGGTGGCTGCGCGGACGCGCACGATGAGGACGTCGGGCAAGCGTCGCCCGGTGCGGGCGTACCGGTGGCGCACCGCGGTGTCCAGGTCAACCGGGGCGGTCTCGGCGGCCTTCTGCGCGATGAGCAGCCACGTCGCCAGCAGCATCCGACCGCCGGGATGAGGTGGGCGGTTGAGCTCGCTGATCGGCTGCTGGCTCGTTCGTAGGGGGACGAGCCAGCCGATCTCTTCCCGTAGGCGCTGCAGCGGCTGGTCGTCGAGTCCGCCGCCGATGGCTCGGTACAGGACGATGTCGAGGTGCCCACCATGGGTGGACCACGATGCGGCCACCACTGCTGACGATGCGGTCGGCCGTGCCCATAGGATCAGCCCGCCGTCCGCGGGTGGCAGTCCCGGCTGCGCAGCGACGGCGGGCAGGTGAGCGGCGGCGTGCTCGGCCAGGTCGGTGAACGACTCGTCGACGAAGTAAAGCCGAGCGCGGTCCAGGCTGTCGGCCGTCTGACGTCGTTGCGGGCGGGCAAGTATGCCGGTGGGGAGTTCGTCAGGTCCGCGGTAGAGGGCCGCGAGCCTGTCGCGGACACGTGGAAGATCTCGCGCGGTCACTGCGAGCGCGGGCCAGGCGGTCGTGGTGATCAGCGTGCGGCCGGGCCGGCGATGCTGGAGGAAGATGCGGTGCAGCGCGCCGACGCTGTAGCGCACGGACGCGATGTCCGCCGCGCCGATGCGCAGCACCGCACGGTCGACGATGTTCTCCGGTCGGCCGGTGTCGATGTCGGCCATGCATGGCACGCATGCCGCCCAGGTCTGCCCGAAGTTCTGCAGCAGTTGGGAGCGGTTGCCGGCGGCCAGCGCGGATATGTTCTTGCCCTGCAGCGCCCACATCGGATGCGGGTCGCTGCAGAAGTCGCACGCCCGGTCGACGGTGTCGAGGGAGCTTGTAGCGACGGGCAGGGGTCGGTGATCGACGACGTCGCGGCCCAGCGGGTGCACGTATTGGCTGTCAAGGAGGTTGAGCGGGGACAGGCAGAGCGCGCAGGCCATCTCTTCCCGTGGGCTGATCGTCACGCCACTGCCCTCCGGTGTCCGTCGGCGTTACCGGATGAGGCGGCCACGCGCGCCGGCCGGTGGGCGGATGCAGATCCGCCTACGCGCGCGGTACCTGTGCTCGGAGGCGAGGCGTCTCCGGCCGGTGCCGCTGTTCCGGTGGGTTCTGCGGTTCCTGCGTGCGGCATTGCGGGTGTGGCGAAGGCTGGCCGACCGGTTCCGGTGGCTGCCAGGTCGACATCGGGTGCCTGCATCGCAACGGAGGAGCGTCCCGGATGCGACATGTCACCGCGTGCGCATGCGTTCGTGGCCGCCGATGCGGCGGCAACCGGTCGCACGCGCAGGACCAGCTCTGCTGGCACGATCACGGCGAGGGTTTGCGTCCGCGGTTGGGTGAAGACGTAGTAGCCGGTGGTCCACAGCAGATGCCAGGGTTCGGCGGGCGTGCCTGCACGTGCCCCGGCGGGGTCGCCGTGGACGGTGATGCCCAGGTCGGCGAGAGCCGCGGCCAGGGACGGGAGTGCCCCGTAGTGGTGCATCCGCCCGGCGACCATCGGGCAGGCTGCCGCGGTGTACGCGGCGCACACCGGGTGCATGCCGGGTTCGTGGCTGGTCAGCGTCTGCAGATCACTGTGCCGCAGAGCGAAGACGGTCCGGTCGCCGAGCGGTCGGCCGCAGATCTGGCACAGCCGGTCGGTCAGCGCTTGACGGTGCCGATTGAAGTCGATGGAGCCGAACCGGTATCGGCCGTCCGGGGTTCGGGCGGTGGTCCACGGGACGGCGAGCCCGCCGAGCGTCGGCCGTACGGCGAGTTGCACGGGGATGGCGGGAACCCTCGACAGGGATGCCTGGTCTGGGTCGGGCGGTCCGGTGAGGCCTGGGTCGTGCGCGGGATGTGCGCCGGCTGTCTGCGGGTGCGATGGCTGCTCGGCGGGTAGGGTGCCGTGCTCGGGCATGGGATTCCTCCATGAGCGATGGTGGTCGTCCGGGCACGGCCAACGGCCGTGCCCGGGTGCGCGGGAAAGCGCGTCGGCCGGGCAGCGGCCGGTGTGCAGGATGGTGGCGGCGAGGGAGTGCCGGCGGGTCAGGTCGCGGCGGTCAGCGCGCCGGCGCGGGCCGGTGTGCCGCGGTGGTCGTGCCGATCAGCCCCGGATCGTCGGCAGTCGCAGGGCGCAGGCATCGTTGTGGTGTTCACGCCGTGCGGCCCCCTTGCCGGGAGGTTCGGCAACGATCGGCGGGTCATACGTGAGGACCGGGCGTCCAGACTGGCGGGCCGGCGACGTCGGCCGCGCTGGTGAACGCGGTCAGTGTCTGGTCGGCGTGCTCCTGGGCGGCGTCGGACAGGCCTCGCTGCTGGCGTCGGTTCCAGTCGGCCCGGGCGAGTGCGGTGTCGCTGACCTGGCGGCGCAGGTCAGCGTCGAGATGGAACATCGCGGTGCTCACGGTGATCCGGTCGTCGGCGGTGCGTGGATGCCCGTTGACGAACACCACCGCCTGGCTCTGCCGGTGTGCTGGCCGGGAGTAGACAAGCACCTCGACATGCCGGTCGAGGACGAGCCCAGCCCATTCGATCATCGACCGTTGCGCCTGCGCCCAGGTCAGGTCGAGGCGTTGTCCGAGCATGGACGTGCGGTGCGGGCGCAACCGCAGGTGGACGGTGGCGTATCGGGCCGGTGCGTGCTCGTCGCCCCGGTCGGCGACGACGATGTAGTCGTCGCTTGTGGCGGGGCCGACGCGAGCGGCCGAGCAGACCGGCCACTGCTGCTTGGTGACGGCGGCTGGCAGCGCCGGGCGCGTCGGCTGCGATGCGGTCGCAGGGACGGCGCCCAGGTACTGCCAGGTGTGACCGGTCCAGTACTGCCAGCGCAACGTCGTCAGCTCCGGGTATCGCGCAGTTTCCTGTTCGGATAGCTGCCGTGCCAGGTCGATCTGCGCCTCGCGGTCGGGCGGCAGCGGCATGTCGGCGTAGACGGCCAGCGGACGGTGCTGATCGTCCAGCAGTCGGTACATCGTCGGCCGGCGTCCGAGCAGCCCCTGCCGCCACAGTGCGTCGGCCTGGGCGATGACATGGTCGGTGTCGGACTCGGTGAGCAGCGCGTCGACGACGTCGCTTTCCCCGACCGGCTGACCGCGGTAGCGGCAGCCGGCGACGAAGTCGAGCCAGTCGGCGTCGAACCGGGCGGTGAGCGGCAGCAGGCGCAAGTCGCCCTCGTCGTGCTCGGCCGTGGCCACCAGTTCGCCGTCGACGGTCAGCTCCGCGACGATCTGCGGATCGCGCCGCTGATGCGGTAGCCGTGTGACCCGGATCCGGTCGTGCGGCACGCGCAAACCGGTGTGCGGCAGGACCTCGTAGGCCTGCTGGGTTCCGTACGTCGGGATCGGGCCGACGATCGTGTCGCACACGGCCGGGTCGACCACCTGCCACATCCACGCCCAGCCGTTGATGATGTACTGCCCGTCCCGGTCGGGGCAGATCCGGCTGCGCTCGTGGTGTCCCCGCTCGTCGACGACGATGTCGTCGCCGTCGAAGTACAGGTAGGCGAGCAGTTCGTCGACCTGCCGCCGCGACGTGTGGCGGCTGTGCCCGGCGCGCCGGGCCGCGAGGCGTTCCTGCCGCTGCATGCGCTGCTGGTCGGCGACGACCGCTTCGGCCACCTCGCGCGAGCAGGACCAGACGGCTGCGCCGTTCCACCAGTCGACCAGGATGCCGATGAAGGCTTGCGGGACGCGGCCGCCGGTGAACGCCCAGTCGCCGGCGAACAGGCCGATGCTGCCGGGCCGCAGGTGTTGCCGCCGCAGATAGCCGAGGTCGCCGTGAGCGTTCTGCGTCGATGGGTTGTCTTGCATGATGCTCCTTCATAAGAACGGATACCGCCCCAGCTGGGACGGCGTGACATGGTGGGAAGGTGGACGGGTCCACGGACCGGCTGCGCGCGGCGGACGCCGGTGAGGGACTGAGGCGCACGCAGGCGTAGCCCGGTCCACTGGCCGCCCGGGGTGTGGTCAGCGGCCGTCGGGGTCGCCGTTGTGTTCGGGTGCGAGCAGCGTGCGGATGCGCTCGGCGATCTGCGCGCAGCGTTGCGCCGACTGTTGGTGTGCTGCGGCCAGCTGGGTGGCGCGGGCTGCGGTGGTGAGCCCGTCGGGTTGTCGGCTGAGGATGTGGGCGGCCTGGTCGTGGTAGCGGCGGGCGGCCACGTCCAGATCGGCTGCCAGCAGATCCGCGTCGGGCCCGAGCAGCTGCCGCAGCTGCCCACCCGGCCCGGCGACCGTCGTAGTCGGCTGCGCGTCAGGGTGGCCGTCGGTGGTGTCGCGCGTCTCGAGCAGGCCGCGCGCCTCGTGGATGAGCCCGTAGAGGGTCTGCCAGGCGTGGTCGTTCTCCATCTCGTACTCGGTGAGCCGCCCCGGGTGGTCGTCGTCGGCGACGAGATCGCCGTCGGCGGTCAGCGCCGCCACGTCGGCGACGAACCGGTACGCCCAGCCAGGCTCGCCGCCGTTCACCTGCGGCTCCCGGCGCCGACGGCCGCGTGCGCCCGCGTGGCGGGAGCGCCAGGCGCCGGGTCGGTGACCGGCTGGGCGAGGCCGAGTTTGTCGGCGATCTGCGTCCCGAGCCGCAGGTGCTGGGCGACTGTGGGCAGGTGGCGGCGTTGCCAGCCGTTCAGCGCCCCGGCCAGGTCGGCGCCGCGATACGCGTGCTGGGTCAGGGCGGTCGCCAGGCCGGCGGCCTGCTCGATGCCGTTGTTGGCGCCCCGGGCGGTGTGCGGGCGCACCGGCGCGAGGGCGTCGCCGAGCAGGATCGCGTGCCCGCCACCGACCGGCCACACCATGCGGGTGGGCGGGTCGATGTCCATCATCGGCACGGCGGTGCGGTGCGCGGTGACGTCCACCAGCCCAGCCTGAGCCGCTGGCAGCAGCCGGGTGGCGTGCTCGTCGACGTGCACCCGGGCGGCCGCGCTGACCTGGTGGGGCAGCACGAACGCCCGCCGGTCAGGCCGGTCGCCGAACAGGGTCGCGAAGGCGTCGGCGGTGGCGGGCAGGTAGAACGTCCAGTCCGCGCCGCCGGGCACCGGGGCGATGTTGAACTGCGCGCCGGGACCGGGTTCGAATCGCTGAAAGTCGCCCGGCGGCAGGATCCTGGGCGTTGTGCCGCGATGCGCGACGTAGCCGGCGTAGCGCAGCCGCCGGCCGGGATCGAGCAGTTGCCGGCCGGTGGAGGTGCGCCCGTCGGCGAACAGGATCAGGTCGGCCGGCGGGGTCGGCCCGCCTGCGGTGGCCAGGACCGGCTGGTCGCCGTGCCGGGCCAGGCCGGTGATCCGCACACCACGATGGACGATCGGGTCAGGCAGCCGCCGCGACAACGCGGCGTGCAGCAGCGTCCAGGTGGTGAACCGGCCCGGGTAGGCGCGCCGGACGGTGGCCGTCGGCCGGCGGTCGATGACGGTGATCTGCTCGATGTGCTGCGCCGGTCCGGTGAGGTACTCGCTTTGGTCGACGCCGAGCCGGTCGAGCAGCTCCAGGGCGGGATGTTCCAGGGAGAGGAGCCCACCGGCGGGGGATGCGGCGGCGGGTGCGGCTTCGTACACGGTCACCGGGAATCCGGCGGACGTCAGCATCAGCGCAGCGACGGTTCCGGTCAGCGATCCGCCGACGATCGCGACGCTCGGCAGGCGGTCGTCGGGTGTGGATCCGGGGCGGGGGTCAAGGTCAGGCATGTGCGGCGTTCCCTTTCGCAGGTTGCGGGCACGGCCTGGTGGCCGTGCCCGGGTGGTGTGTCGGCCGGGCACGGCCGTGAACGTGAGGTCGAGCAGGCTGTCCGACGCCGGAGGGCGTCAGGCGGCGATGACGGTGCGGATCAGCCGGTCGGAGATCCGGGCGAGCAGCAGCGCCGACCAGACCCGGCCGAGCACGGTCGTCTCGGATGCGGCCGGGGCGCCGGGTGTGGCGTCGGCCAGCTCCGTTGCCGCTGCCGCGAGCGTGCCGGCGAGGTCGGCCGGGTCGGCCAGGTCCGCGTCGGCCAGCACTGCGGCGGCCAGCTCGGCCAGCGCGCCGGTGGCGTCCAGCAGGACGGCCGACATCTGGTCGGCGGTGACGGGCTGGTCGGACGGGCCGGTGCGCAAGCCGTGCAGGCGGGCCATGACCCGGCACAGGCGGGCCAGCGGCGGTGGGAAGGTGTCGGGTTCGAAGCCGAGCCAGCCGGGTAGCCGCCACCAGCCGTCGCGCCGTAGCAGGTCCTCCGGGCCGGTCTCGGTGGACACGATCTGCCACCGGTGGCCGGGGCGCAGCCGGCCGGAGTCCGGGTCGATGAGCTGCCATCGGCGGGTCAGCGTCCAGCCGGCCGAAGCTAGCTGCTGTTCCCGGTCGCCGAGGCTGTGCAGGCTGCGGCGGATCGCCCGCAGGGTGCGGGTGTCGACGTCGACTCGCCACGGCTCGTCGAAGGTGCTGGCGGGGCCGAGCCAGATCCGGCCGGGGAATCGGCCGGGCAGGGTGGTGGTGGTCAGGTCTGCGGTCAGCCACAGCGGCGACCGGTGGGGACATGGCATGAGGGTTTCCTTTCGTGTGGGATGCCGGTCCCGGGCAGGGCCTGCTGGCCATGCCCGGGACAGACGGTGGTGAGGCCGGGCATGGCCAGGGGAGTGCGCCCGCCGTCTCAGCCCGAGTCGGGCGTCGCGGCGGGCCTGGGGGTCAGGTGCGGTCGCGCAGCCGCCGGATCGGGCGGGCGGTGTGACCGTCGCCGGTGGACAGTCCGGGATGCCACAGCACCCGCTGGTTGCGGCCGGCCTGTTTGCCGTAGGCGACGGCCTGGTCGGCGTGCGCGAGCAGCGTCGACGGGCTGCTGTGGCCGTGGCTGGTCACGGTGGCCACGCCGATGCAGGCCCGGATCGGCATGGTGCGCCGGCCCAGGTCGATCGGCTCGCCGGTGAGGTGCTCGAACAGGGTCATGCTGTGCGCGTCGACCTGTGTCGGGTCGAGGTCGGGCCAGGCGAGCACGAACTCGTCCCCGCCGAGCCGTACCGCGATCGCGCCGGTGTGCTCGGCGACCTGCTGCATCCTGCGGGCGGCGAACCACAGCAGCAGATCACCGGCGGCGTGGGTGAGCCGACGGTTGATCCCGTGCAGGTCGTCCAGGTCGATCATGGCGACGGTGACCCGCTGGTGGCCGGCAAGCCATCGGGTCAGGGCGCGGTCCAGCACGTACCGGTTGGCCAGCCGGGTCAGCTGGTCGTGGTCGGCCCGCCAGGTCGCCTCGGCTAGCTGCCGGGTCAACCGGATTCGGAGCTGGTGGCCGCGGACTGCCACCGCCGCCGTCGTTGCCGCCGCAACTGCTAGCAGCCATGCGACGGCGTTCACGGCGCACCTGCCAGGTCGGCCGCCAGCGATGCCAGCTCGCCGTCGTTGAGGTACGCCCACGCGGCGACCTGCTCGGTGAAACACCAGCCGTCGTCTGGTGTGCCGCCGCCCATGGTGCGCCGGTAGGCGTCGGCGTCGGCGAGCAGGAACGCGCACGCCGACGCGAGGACCTCGCGGGCCTGCCGGCCCCAGCCGGTCCGTTCCACCGGCCGGCGGATGGCCTGCGGCTGGTCGTAGAGGACGACGACGCCATGGTCGCTGTAGCCGGTAACGACGATGCGCCAGGTGCTGTGCGTCGGGCCCGGCCAGGTCAGCCCGCAGCACAGCCAGCCGCCGGACTCGGCGGGCGAGATCTGCACGGCGGGCAGGTTCCACGGCGCATACCGCAGCGGTGCGGTGAGCCGGTAGCGGCGGATGCCCGGCGCCGGTCCGGCCGTCATCGGTTCGGTCATGATCGTCACCTCCGGACCAGGGTGAGCAGCCGCTGATGGGCGCGGGTCTTCGTCGCGTCATGGGTGCCTTCCAGGGCCGCGGTGGCGCGGGCGGCCAGGCTCCGGCCGCGCAGGCTGCCGGTGGGCCGGATGCCGGTGCGCCAGTCGCAGTACTCGGTGACCGCCCGTTCGGCGGCGTAGGCGGTGGAACCGAGCCGTTCGGCGTTGCCGTGCCACAGCGCGCGCAGCACGCCCTGCCGGTCGGCGTGCCGGTTGCGGACCCGGGCCGGGGCGTCGGAGTCCGGCGACGGCCACAGCTGCTCGACCAGCGCGTCGAAGTCGGCCACGGCGATGTCGGTCTGTGCCAGGATCTGCTCCTCGCGGGCGAACCGGGCGAAGTAGTCCACCGACAGACCCAAGGTGCGGCGGGCCTCGTCGACCCGCTCGCGGGCGTTGCGGGTGTGCCGCACCCCCCACCGGGTGTGCGCGTCGCGCAGCGCCATACGTTCGGTGTTGCCGCACGCGGGCCGCCACGGGGTGACGACGACCTGGGTGAGGCTGGATCCGTCGTGGCTGTTGACGCCGACGATGAACGGCACGATCGCGTCGTCGATCCCGGCCCGGTCGATGCGGACGGTGTCGGGTAGCCGCATGCTGACGAACACCCGCCGCCCGTCGCGCAGCGCCCCGGCGGACTCCCAGACCACGTCGAACCGGTCGACGAGGTCCTGCAGGAACTCGAACACCTCGACGTTCTGCAACACCTCGTAGCGGCTGCCGACGACGCCGAGCGCCGCCCCGGTGTCGTCGCGGAACGTGACGTAGTGGTCGGCGGCCAGCCGGTCGGCCGCGTCGGCCTGCGTCCGGTACAGCACCGGCGCTTTGTGGACGGTGAAGTCGATGCCGCCCAGCCGCAGCACCTCGTCGATGCTGCTGATCCCACCCGGCACGACGTTGCCCAGCTGATGCCAGGCCGGCGTGGTGGTGTACAGGGCGACCGTCCCGCGGCTGACGTCCAGGCCGTGCTCGGGCAGCACCAGGCCGCCGCGCTGCACCCAGATCTCGCCGTGGTCGAAGCTGCCCGGGTCGTTGATCCGGTACCGGCCGTCGCCGAGCGGCACTAGCGTCCCGGCGTCGATCCGCGCCTGCAGGTCGTCCTGGGCGGTGCGGACCCCCGCCAGCTGCCGGGCGCGTTCGGCAGCGAACTGCGCGTTGACGTCGTTTACAGTGTTGTTCATCGGGTCGGACTCCTTTCGATGGGTGACCCGTCGAAGCCCTGGGCGCGCGTACGCCTGGGGCTTCACTCATGGGAAAGCGCCGCGAAGGTGCGGCAGAACTGGCGACCGGTGCCCGGGCGCGCTCGTGCGCGCCACGTGACTCGGGTCGCCCGGGGCGGCGTGGCCGCGATCGGCCCGGCCGCAGGTACATGCGCGGTGTGATCAGTCGGGGATGCGCAGGATCCGCAGCCCGGACCCCGCGGTGACCAGGCTGGTGATGTCGCCGTGAAAAGCGAGCATCGGTGTGACACCCAACACGCCGGCGTCGGTCAGCAGTGCGTCGACGGTGTGGTACGGGTTCTTCCCACCGGGCACGGTCAGCACGACCAGCAGCTCCGGCGGGTCCCCGTCGACGTCGCACACGACAGTGATCGGGTCACCGGTCACCGGCGGCACCGTCTGACCGGCGCGATGAGCGCCCTCGACCACCTCGCAGAACAGGTTGTCGGCGACCTCGAGCATGCCGCGCAGCAGGAACGTGGCGTCCTGCGTTTCGCGCGGCCCGGCCGCGCCGATGTCGGCCAGCATCACGTCCAGGGTGCCGATCAGTTCACGGGCGGCCCTGCTGACCGCGCGTACGGTCGCCCAGTCCGCCGGCGGGTGCGACGAGTCCTGCGACCAGGCGCGCCACGGATCGATGCCAGATGCCAGGCGTTCCATCACCGCACCGCCATCCGCGCGGTCCGACACGCCGGGACCGTGGCGACCCGCAGCCGCACCGGCAGCGACGCTACCGGCGCGATCCGCGCCGCGAACCGGTCCCTGCCGTGCCAGGGCGCGGCATCGGGTCGGGTCGCAGTGCCGCGGGCGAGCCCTCGCACCGGCGAGCAGACGGCCGGCAGCCGCGTTGCGTCAGACCAGACGATCGTGGGCAGCTGCCGCGCAGATGCGGTGTCAGTGGCGACAGCCAGGCGACGACCAGGTGTGACACCGGTCAGAACGACACTCATGTGAGACCTCCAAACAGGACAAAGCCCGCAGCCAGGGTGGCTACGGGCACGAAACGGGGGAGTGTGGTCAGCGGGTGCGCGGCACGATGACCGACAGTTCGTCGGCCTGCATCGCCAGACGAGGCTCGGCCCGGCGCACATGCCTCCAGATCTGGGCGAGCATGCCGGTCACCCGCACCTGCGCCGGCACAGGCCGATACTGCCGCGGCGTGGATTCGACCAGCATCGGCTCGGCGGTGATCGACTGGACGTGCTCCAGCCACGGATACGGCGCCAGCGGCCCTGACGGCAGCTTGCGCACCCGGGGATGCCGGCAAGCCGGCTGCGGGCATTCCACCGGAATCTCAGGTGCTGCGGCGGGCAGCAGACGGGTGAACCACTGCACGACCAGTGGCTCGCTGCGCCGCAACGGCAGCATCGCCAGGCCGGCTTCGATCCGGCCGTCGTCGGTGAACAGGCCCGGCGCCACCTGGCACCAGCGGCATCGGTGCGACCACACGAACCGCACACCGGTGATCACACCGATCGGGCTGTCCAGGTGCAGCACCGGGACGGGCAGAAGTTCGCCGTCATCGGGACGGTCAGGCGCGGACAGGTCGCCGCGCGGATGGTTGGCCATGGTCGCCTCCTGGGCAGGACGGCATGACGCACGGCATGACCGCATCGCGCGGACAGACGGCCGCGCGGCACGCGTGAGGAAGACCCGAGCGGGTCGAGTGAAAATCAGCCTTGGCGGCGAATACCTGAAGGACTGACCGCTGCAGGTCCTGCCGACCGTGGTGGGTCAGGAAGCAGTCGGTGTCCGGCATCGGCCGGGCTGGGCAGGGCTAAAGAATGGATGAATGTTTCTTCGACGATACGCATGGCCCGCTGGCGAAGTCCACTGTGCGATGATCGATGATCATGCTGTTGAGCTGGGCTGTGAGTACGTGTGAGCGTCGCTGTCCCTGTGACTGGTTCGCTGCAGGGTTGAAGGACTGCCGAGGCCGAGCCCGACCGCATCTGGTGCGGTCGAAGTGGGCGGGTTGAAGCAGCGTCTGTCCGGTGCGGCCAGCGCCTGGACGGTCCAGGCGGCCGAGGGGAGCCTCGTCGTGTCAGCGGGTCTTGTCATAGAGGGCTCCTACGATGTGCCGGTGACGCGATTCGTGCAGCAGCCCGACTACGAGGGTGCGGAGTTCATCGACCTGTCAATGGCCAGCGCGACCTTCCGCGAGGTGGATCTCAGCGGCGCCCGGATGCGTGGCGTGCTGCTGTTGGACGCCGACATCGATGGGGCGATCGACGGGCTGCGCGTTAACGGCGTGGAGGTCATGCCGTTGATCGAGGCCGAGCTGGATCGCCTTCATCCCGAACGGCTGCGACTGCGGCCGACCACACCCGAGGCAATGCGCGTCGCGGTGGATGTCATCGAGGAGCTGTGGCAAGCGGCGCTGCGACGCGCAAGCGCGCTGCCGGAGGAGGCCGCCTACAGGTCAGTGAACGACGAATGGTCGCTGGCCGAAACCCTGCGGCACACGATCTTCGTCGTGGACGCGTGGTATGGCCACGCGGCGGCCCTTCGCCCGAACCCGTTCCATCCGATCGGCGTGCCCGCATCGTTCACGACCAACGGAGCGGAGTTCGGCATCGATGAATCGGCCGCGCCCACCCTCGGCGAAATCCTCGCCGTGCGCGCCGAGCGGATTGCCGATCTGCGCGCGTATCTGGCGCAGGTCACGCAGGAGGAGTTGGATCGGGTGCGGGGGCCGAACACCGCAATCGGCTGCCCGCCGCCTGCCGAACGTACGGCAGCCAAGTGCCTGCAAGTCATCTTCAGCGACCAGTGGGCGCACATGCAGTTCGCCAACCGCGACCTGGCCATCCTGGAACAGGAGTATGCGTGACGCTCCGCAAGGTCAACTGCTACGCCGTCCGTGCAGGTAGCAATTGCTACTCGGTTGATAGGCCGAATGTCGGAACCGACATCTACACCGACCTAATCTTGAGAGACCGAAAGGGTCTATTGAGAACCTACAAGGACCGCGCTATTCCAGCGGCGCCTCCACGGCCTGCATGAATGCGACGGGGTTGATCGCGCCAGAGCTGGATCGGTCCCTGTTCAGGTGGACTTCGTAGTGCAGGTGCGGCCCGGAGGAGTGGCCGCTGCTGCCGACGATGCCGATGATCTGCCCCGTGGTGACGACATCGCCGACGCCGATGGCGGGTCGGCTGGCCATGTGGCAATAGCGGGTGATGACGCCACCGGAGTGCTGGATGTCGACGAACCATCCGCAGCCGGGAACAGTGGGGGAGCCGTCGTGGTCGCAGTCGCCGGTGGACGCGTCGCAGCGGGCGACGATGACGACGCCAGCAGAAGCGGCGCGGATGGGAGTAAAGCGGGTCGCGCCGAGGTCAACACCGTTGTGAGTGGGCCGTGATCGGGTACGGAAGCCGGACACGACACTCGCGTGCACCGGCTGTGTCCACGCCCCGACCGGGCAGGCCGGGCTGCTCGCCGGCGGCGCAGGCGCGGACGAGGTGGTCGGCGGCCCGGCGCTCGCCGTCGCCGGGCTGCTTGCAGCGCTGGGCGACACGTCGCACAGGCCGGGCAGTGTTACCGAGCCGCCGAGGACGGTGCTTGCCAGCCCGCACACCAGAAGCAGCCCGGTCGACACGGTCGTGACGAGTGCAAGAGAGATCTTCACAGCTGCCCGCCGTAGAGGTTGTTGGTCGCGGGTTGGCACGGCAACTGGGTGAGATATAGCCCGGTGTCGTGCCCGGCCAGCCGCCACACCGGGCCGGTCGGCGGGTCGCCGTGCACGGCGGTGGCCACCGGCACGGTGAACCGGACCTTGTCCAGGGCCCGGTGCAGGTTGTCCTCCCGGCTGCGGCTGGGCAGGTGGAACAGGATCGGCCAGCCGGGGCCGCCGTCGGCGCGCAACGCCTCGTAGGCGCGCAGTTTCAGGGCCACATCGCGCAGGGATTCGCTGCCGGTGTCGTGCTCGAGGAAGAACCGGACCGCGCCGTAGCGGCCGGTGCCGTCGGGGTGCACTCGGCGCAGGAACGTCTCGGCGCTCTCGTTGGCCGACAGCCACCAGGCCAGGAGCCCGGTCGGGGCGGGGATCGCGGTGGTCGCGTCGAGCGGCGCGTGCAGGTCGAGGAAGAACTGGTGGCTGCCCAGCCGGTGGTTGAGGACGGGGCTGGCGGCCAGTTGCGCCCACCGTCGGCGCAGCGCGGCGGGGGTGGGCGGGTGCTGGCCGACGGCGGCGGCGTGCCAGTGGGCGCCGAGCGTGCCGATGACCCAGTGCCAGGCGGTGAATCCGCCGCCGGGTTTGGGCCGGTGAAACCGGTTGATCCAGTGCAGTTGCTGCAGTTCGCCGAGCCGGTGTGCGGCGGTGGACGGGCTGCGGAAGAAGGCCTGTGCGAGCTGCGCGGTGGTGAGCACGTCGTGCCGCGCGAGCCAGGAGGCGATCATCAGGTCCCGGTCGGTGAGGTGGGGTGCGATCGCCAGGAGGTCGGCGGGTGCGTGGATACGTCGCTGGTGGTGTCTTGGGGGTTCCCCAGTAGGGGAAGTCTGGGCGGTGACCGGTTCTGTGAGGTCGCCGCTGAGCTGCCAGAACGGCGGCCATGGGCCGGCAGCAGGGGGAGCAGCGCGCCAGAGCCCCCTGCTGCTGCCCCTGCTGCGGGCCCGGTTGCCGAACCATCGGTCGAGGAGTCCTTCGAAGCTGGTCACTGGTCACCGCCGTTGGTGGCGCCGGCTGGGTGTTCGTGGTGGTCGTCGCCTGTTGGATCGGTGCGGGCTGCGCCGTTGTCGGCAAGTAGCGCGGGCAGGGGTTGATCGTCGGGCAGGTCGGCGAGGCGGGCGATGGCCGGCGCCGGGCCGGTGCGAGCCGCTGCGGCTGCGGCGGCTGCCGTGCGGCGCAGGGAATCGGCGGCGCCGACCGGGTCGGGCAGCGGCAGGGTGGTGAGGGTGAAAGCGGGTGTGGCCTGCCGGTCGACGAGCAGCCGGGCGGCGGCGTGGTAGGCGTCGAGGTGTGTGAGGTCGTGTTCGTCGAGTTCGGGCCGTACGTGCTTGACAAGGACGCGGGCGTCTTCCGGCGACACCGCGAAGTAGATCTTGTTGCGGCAGTTGGCGGAGATCGCTTCGGCGGTCTCGCGGGGGAATTGGGTCAGGTTCTGGTGGGCCAGGGTGAGGGAGAGGCGGTAGCCGCGGGCTTCGGCGCAGATCTCGTCGATGCCGTGTGGCAGGTGCAGGAAGTTCTGGGCTTCGTCGAGGATCAGCGTGGCGTCGCGCCGTAGATGTTCGGGCTGGTCGGCGCGGGCGGTGGCGGCCTGCCACACGCTGGCGACGATGAAGCTGCCCAGCAGGTTGCGGGTTTCGGTGCCCAGGGTTCCCTTGGGTAGCCGGCACAGCAGGATCCCGCCGTCGAGGACGGCGCGCATGTCGAAGCTCGACCGGGGCTGGCCGACGACGGTGCGTACGAACGAGCGCATCAGCAGCGCCCGTAGCCGGGAGATGACCGGGGCGATGGCCTGGACTCGCAGCGGTGCCGGCAGCTGCTCGTAGGCGGTCCAGAACCCGCCGAGCCCGGCCGGGTCGTGCAGACCGGCGGTGAGCTTGGCGCGGACCTGCTGGTTGAGCAGCAGCGGTGGGACCAGGGTCAGCATCGGGTTGGCGTGCTGGAACAGGGTGAGCAGCGCTGCGCGCAGGATGTCGTCCATGCGTGGGCCCCAATGTCGGGCGTAGATCCGGGAGAAGATCGACACGAGGTTGTCGACGGCCAGGTCCGGGTCGTCGGCGTCGAGCGGGTTGAACACCGGCGGCGGGTCCTGGCGCGGGTCGAGCAGGACGAGCCGGTCGGCGGCGGTGGCCGGGATCCGGTCGAGGATGTCGTCGACGAGATCGCCGCGTGGGTCGACGACGACCAGGCCTCGTCCGGCGTGCACGTCGGCCAGGGCCAGGTTGGCCAGGAGGGTGGATTTGCCGACGCCGGTCGGGCCGACGATGTGCGTGTGGTGACGGCCGTCGGGCACCGACAGGGCGACCTTGTGCCCGCCGACCTGCGCGACCCCGAGCACCCGGGTGTTGCGGCCGCCGCTGGGCACGGTGACCGGCGGCGCGACGGCTTTCGCGCCGGCGCGTGCCAGGCCCGGCACGGCGACGTCGGTGGGCAGCCCGGCCAGGACAGCTAGTTCCGGTGTGGACAGGACGAACCCGCGTCCCAGCTGCCGCCGGTGGGGATCGGGGTGGGGCAGCCGGACGGGCCGTAGCCGGTTCGCGCCGGTGTAGACGCCGAACGCGGACCCGAACCCGGCCGCCAATGCGGCCGCCCGGTGCCCGGCCGCGGCCGGGTCCTGCCCGGTCGGGCAGATCACCGTGTAGGTGACCGACGTCTGCCAGTGCGGGCCGGCGGCCAGCTTGCCGGCCACCAGCCGGGCCCGGCCGTCATCCGGCCGGGCGGCCACGGTCCGGGGGCGGGGCGTGGCCCAGAGCAGATCGGCCAGCCACCGCCAGCCCGCCATCCGGCCGGGCTGGCCGTGGCCGGCCGTGGCCAGGCGGCCGACCCGCCACCCGGCCGCCGGCCGTGCCAGGATCTGCACGACCGCGGTGTCCCCACCGGACAGCCGAGTACCGGCCGCGACCAGCTGCCGAAGCGGGTCCGTCTCGTGCTTGGTTTGCAGCGGCAGACCGTGCGCCAGCGCCAGCACCAGGCCGCCACCGGCGGCCACACCTTGCTGGTGAGCAGGTGCCGCAGGTTCGACGGTGACCGTCGACGACGGCCACGCCCCGCCGGCGACCGTGGCCACCGCGTGTGCGTCGGCCGCCCGCGGCACCCACACGGCCACCGTCAGCTGCCGCCGCGACCACCGCAACTCGAAACTCACATACGGCCGGCCGAGCCACCGCCGCCAGCCGTGGCCGCGCACCACCGCGGCCATCGTGGTCCAGAACTGGACCGCCCCGGCCACGTCGACCGTCGGCGGCGGCACGATGCGCACCTGCACCGCGTCCACGGCCAACCGGCGCGACGACCGCCACGCCCACAGCCGGCCACCGGTCATCACACCGGCCAGCACCAGCGCGGCGACCGCCATGACGATGTCGCTGATCGCGATGCCGGCCATCACAGCACCCCCGATGTCAGCGCTGTGACGAGCTTGCGCGCGGCTCGATGCCGGCGTACGCGCATCGTGTCCAACCGCAAGCCCATCGCTGCGGCCACGGCATCGTCCGAAGCCTGCTCCAGCCGCGTCGCGGCGAGCAGCCGGGCGTCCCTGTCGCTGATCACGCCCAACGCGACCGCGTCGACCAGGACGAAGTCCGGATGGCCGCACCGCCGGTGGTCGACGTGCCGATCGAAGTCGGGCAGCAGGAGCTCGGCCAGACGGGGCTGGGAGCGGGCTGCGTAGCGCCGCGCGGCCCACACCAGCCGGGCAGCGATCGCCGGGCGGTCCAGGTCGAGCCGGGCCACCGCGTCCAGGAAACCGGCGACCAAGCCGGCCTCGATCTCGTCGCGGTCGCTGCCGCGCACCCGCTGCAGCATCCGGGCATGCCGTGCCAGCCCCGGCAAGGCCATGCCCGCCGTCGCGACGACCCATGCCGGTTCACCGTCACGCGCCAGGCCCACCAGGCGCTGCCATGCCCAATCCTTGTCTGCCAGCGGCGTGTGGGCGTGCAGAAGCTGATCGCGCAGCCGCGCCAGCGGCACACCGTTCAACGCCAGCGGGTCCGGTTCCGCCGTCAACGCCACGAACGACGCCTCCACGATCCGCAACGCCGACATCCCATGGCTGAGAGCCATCGCTAACCTCCTCGAGCTCGGGAACACCACGAACCCGTCCAGAAGGCCAGCTCACACGCTCACACAACCCCCTCAGGCGACTCACACGCGCTCACACCGCCCGGCTCGCAGCGCCTGTGTGAGCGCCTGCTTACCGGCGACTCATTCACACGCGCTCACACGTGCGCGATGCGCGACATCCGTCGATGCGCACGTGAACGGCCTACGGCTGTTGGCGCGCCTCAGCCCGGGTGGGCGGTGGCCCCACCCGGGCGGCCGGTGCCCAGGTCAGCGCACGTCGGCTTGGATCACCCGTCGAAAGCCGATCAACGAGGGGAGCGCTATCCAGACGACGAAGGAGGCCAGGGCGCGGGGAACGTCTTCGCCCACCACTGCCATGTCGAGCCACCGGAGCACCTCGCCGGCAGTGGGGCTGGCCGTTCGAAGCAGGCCCACCAGCATCGGCCACGTCAGCACGACGACGATCGCCGTCGGCGCGTTGCCGATCGCCAGGGCGAGGGCGTAGCCCGTCAAGGCCAGCGCGATGTTGACCAGCGTGAATCTGAAGAGGTCGCTGGCGTCGACGGTCCAGACCAGTGCCGAGCGGGTGGCGAGCGCGCCGACGGGGCCGATGACGACGGCAGCCGCCAGCGCCAGGGGAGTGATGGCGGCAGAGACGGCGACGGCCGCGCTGGCCTTGGCGAGCAGGACTCGATGCCGGCGGGGCGTCAAGGCGTACGTGGTCAACGCGGTGCGGTGCGTCCGCTCGGCCGTCACCAGCAAAATCGCGATGACCGGGCCGAGTGTCCCCGCTGGTACTCCGGCCAGCAGCGCGATGTCGCCTACGGTGGCAGGCTGCCGATAGAGCACCGCGCCGGCGCCGAAGACCCCGCTCAGGACCACGGCGACCGCTGCGAGGACCATGCCGGACCGGGTGTCGACGAGTTTGCGCAGTTCCACGAGGACCAGGACGCCGAACGGGCGTGGTCGGTCGATGGGCGGCGTGTGCATGGTCACCACCTGCTTTCAGCGTCGGCGGGGCGATCGTTGCCGCCGGTCAGCGTGAAGTAGACGTCGGCGATGCTGCCGTGCTGAGCACGCAGCCGGTCCGGGGTGTCGTCCGCCAGGACCTTGCCTGCCCCGATGATGACCAGCCGGTCGGCCAGCCGCTCGACGTCGGCCAGCTGGTGACTGGAGAGCAGCACGGCGCATCCCTGGTCGGCGCGGCTTCGCAAGAGGCCGGCGAGCCACCGTTGGCCCTGCGGGTCCAGCCCGTTGGACGGCTCGTCGAGGATCAGCGCGCTGGGTCGGCCCAGCAGCGCCGACGCCAGCCCGAGCCGCTGCCGCATACCGAGCGAGAAGGCCCGGACCGCTTTGCCGGCTGCCGTGCCAGGCAGTCCGACCTCGTCGAGGACCTCGTCGACCCGGCCGGGTGGCAGCCCGATGGTGCGTGCGGCCAGCCGAAGCGACTCACGTGCGGTACGCCCCGGATGAAAGCAGTCGGCGTCCAGCAGCGACCCGGCCACCAGCGTCGGGTTCGGCCAGTCGGCGTAGGGCCGGCCGGCGATGGTGGCCTGGCCCGTGTCCGCTCGAGCCAGGCCGAGCAGGATCCGCAGGGCGGTCGATTTGCCGGCGCCGTTGGGACCCAGCAGGCCGACGATGGTGCCCGCGTGCACCTCGAAGGAGACCCCGTCCAGCGCCGCGGTGTCCCGATAGCGCTTGCTCAGATCGGTAAGGGTGATCATGCGTTCAGCAAACTGCGGGAGGCGGCGCCGCCGCTGCGGGCGAAGGGCTCAACCGGGCGGGCATGACGCTCGCGGTCGGGCATCGGAACAGGCCAGTCGGCTACGGGATGAAGCCGATGGTCTCCACGACCCGCCAGCGGAGCTCGCTAGTCTGGCCGAGTGACACCTTCCGCCCGTGTACATCAGCCCAGCCCAGGGCGCGTGTTCGTGGCTCTCGGCGGGGCGGTCGCGGCGCTGTTCTGGCTCTATCACCTCGCGGCCTTCCTCTCGCCGGCCGAACGGCCCTGGCACATGATCTTGGTGCAGAGCGTCGCCGGGCTCACGGCGATCGTCGCGTTGACCCTGTGGCGTCGATCCGCGGCGTGGTGTCTCCTCATCGTCGCTGGTTGCCTGTTCCTCAGCCCGGCGAGCGTCGGCGCGGCGTTCGCCGTGCAGGCGGCCTATGCGCTGCGGCGCGGCCGGTCGCTGGTCGTGCTCGTCACCGGAGTCGGGCTCGTGGCGACGAAGATCGCCCAGTTGCTCATCGGCCCGTATCACCGTGGCTGGATGGTCGCATCGACGGTGGAGCTGACCGTGGCTGTGGCGGGGCTGGCCGGGGCCACGCTGACGGGCTGGTTGCTGCGCAGCGTCTCCGCTGAGCGGACGCTGCGCGAGGACGCGCGGGTCGCCCGCCGCGACGCCGAGCACGCCCGGATGGAGCAAGTACGTCTGCAGGAGCGGGAGCGGATTTCTCGCGAGATGCACGACGTGCTCGCCCATCGGATCTCCCTGGTCGCCATGCACGCCGGTGCCCTGGTCTATCGGGACGATCTGGACCCGGAGACCACCCGGGAGACGGCCCGAGTCATCCACGGCAACGCCAAGCAGGCCCTCGACGAGCTGCGGGCAATCCTGTCCGGCCTCAGGGACGGCACCGGCGACCGTCCGGAACCACCTCAGCCGACGCTGCGGGAGCTGCCGGTCCTGGTCGCGGAGGCCCGCTCGACCGATACGCCGGTGGGACTCGCCTTGACCGCGACCGGGCTGGACGACCTGCCCACACAGGTGAGCCGCTCGGCGTACCGGATCCTCCAGGAAGGGCTGACGAACGCCCGCAAGCACGCGCCCCAGGCGCCAGTGGAGGTACGCGTCGACGACGGCCCGGACAACTCGATCGTCCTGAAGGTCGGTAATCCGTTGAGCCGCGAGGAGGACCAAAGGCCGGCGGGTGCTGGTCTGGGCCTGGTGGGAGTCGCCGAGCGGGCGCAATTGCTGGGCGGCACTGTCACCGTCGGGCCGGTCGACGGCCGCTTCGAGCTGACCGTGACCCTCCCGCGGCCGAGCGCATGATCAGGATAGTGATCGTCGACGACGATGCTCTGGTACGCCGCGGACTGCACCTGATCCTGCGGGCCGACGCCGAGTTGGAGATCGTCGGGGAGGCCGACGACGGCGACCGGGCGCTCCAGGTCATCCACGAGACGGCACCCGATGTCGTGTTGCTCGACATCCGGATGCCGCGGCTGGACGGGCTCGCCGTCATGGAGCGCCTCGCCCGGCTGGCGTCGCCGCCCCACGTCATCATGCTCACGACGTTCCAGGCCGACGACTATGTCCTGCGGGCACTGCGTATCGGCGCACGGGGCTTCCTGCTGAAGGACACCGACCCGCCGGACATGATCAACGCCATCAGGGCGGCGCACCGTGGAGAGCCGGTGCTGTCGCCGTCGGTGACCGCGACCGTCATCGCCGCTGCCACCGGACATCCAGCGGCGGACCCCCGGATCGCGGCGGCTGCCGCATCGCTTTCGCCACGTGAGCGCGAGGTCGCGGTGGCCCTCGCCCAGGGGATGTCCAACGTAGAGATCGGCCGGACGCTCTACCTCAGCCTCGCCACGGCCAAGACGACGGTGACGCGTATCTTCACGAAGCTGGGCGTGGACAACCGCGTCTCGGCGGCGATGATGATCCGGGATGCCGGGCTGCTCTGATACCTGTCGTCACGCCGGCTGTGGGCCAGCGCGCCGGACGGTGCAGCTGCCGGCAGCGGCGAGCGCTGGCATTGCTCCCGACGGCCTGTTGAACCCGGCGATCACCGCGGTGGACTCGCTCGCCGAGGTGCCCGATCAGTTGCTTGCCGGAGCAACGGTGACGGCACGTTCGTTGGCCGCGTGGAACGCCACCCGGGACCCAGGAAGACGCCAGTCGCGAAGCCACCGGTCGAGAAGTCACCGGTGGGGCAAACCCGTGAGCTGCGCAAGGACCTGGCCGCCGGGTTCCGGTGGACGCTGTCCCACGCCGCTGTGCGTACCCTTGACTTGACGATTTTGATCTTCAACGTGACTCGGTGCGGCCTGGAGCGTGCTGGTCCTCTACGTCCAGGATCGTCTCGGCCTGGGTCGGTCGGTTTCGCCCTGATGACCACGGTGGGTGCGCTCGGCGGTCGTAGGCTCGCGAGGTTGAGATCCGGGCGAACCTGGGTTAATGATCCCAATAGTCGCAAGACGCGTCACGGTCGCTCTTGGGGCCAGGGATGGCCTCGTTCGGCGCGGGCATGAGGGCCGACGGATGCCAGGCCAAGGTCCGCAGTTCGCGATCGTGTCATGACGTCGCCTTCATGGCGCTCTTCCTCACGGCCGTCGACGTTGGGCCGGTGGTCAGGTGACGTCGCGGCGCATCGGAACCATGACAGCGGCGACGGCCGCGCTCATCGCGTAGGCCAGGAGCAGGAGCGCGCCGGCGACCGGCGGCAGCAAACCCACCGACGTCGTGGATGTCTGCTGTGAGATTGCTTCGGCGAGGTAGGTGAAGTCGGTCAGGGCGGCGGTGGCTCCGCCGGGCAGGAACGGGTAGAGCTGGTTCACCCCAGGGATCAGCATCAGCAGGGTCTCGCCCAGATACAGGTAGCCGATCACGATGGACAGCGCCATGACTTGATGGCGCACGAGGGCACCGACGCCGACGCCGATCAGCAGGTACGCCGCCATCGCCACGCCGATCCGGGCGAGCAGGCCGATCACGGTCAGGCCGGGCAAGCCCAGCGGGATGCCCCGAGCCGCGGCGACACCGAACAGCGCGATCGCTGCGGTGCCGGACAGGATCAGCCCGAAGGCCAGCCCGGCCATTCCGTACGTGATGAGCTTCGCCCACAGGACCAGGGAACGACGTGGGGCGAACAGGAATGTGACGGCCGCCGTACGGTGCCGATATTCGGAGGTGACCGCGATCGTCCCGACGGCGGCGGGGATGAACGCGGTGTAGCCGACGATGCCGAGAATCGACCGGACACCGGATTCGGTGTCCAGGCCCGGCATGCGTGGCTGGAAGTTCTCCGACCCGACCAGAGCCATCGCGCCGACCATGCCGCCGCCCAGGAGCGCCGCCGCGAACAGAAGTCCCCACCACATCCGGGTTGCCAGCAGACGACGGATCTCCGCTGTGATCAACGATGTCACCTTGCACCTGCCTGTGTCAGAGGGGTCGGCCCAGCCAAGACCGGCTTGTCGGCGGCCAGCTTGTCGGCAGTCAACTGGAGGAACAGCTCCTCCAGATTGGAGCCTTGGGTAGTGAGTTCGTGCACTCGCAACCCCTGCGCGGCGGCAGCATCGGCGACGCCCGCAGCGTCCAGCCCGAACACCCGCAGGCGGCCAGGGCCGATCGGTTCGACGCGCGACGTCGACGGCTGCGCCGCAAGGACGTCGGCCAGAATGTCGGCGTCGGGGCTGCCGACCAGGATCGAGGGCGGCCCGGCCAGCTGGGACCAGGGTCCGGCGGCGATCAGCTCGCCGTGCCGGAGCACCACCACATCGTCGGCGAACTGCTCGATCTCGCTGAGCACGTGGCTGGAGATGAGGACCGTGCGACCTTCGGCGGCCAGCCCGCGCAGGAAGCCACGCAGCCAGGAGATGCCCTCAGGGTCGAGGCCGTTGCTGGGCTCGTCCAGCAGCAGCACCCGCGGATCGCCGAGTAATGCTGTCGCCAGGTTGAGGCGCTGCCGCATTCCGGTGGAGAACGTGCCGGTGCGCCGGTTCGCAGCGGAGGCGAGGCCGAAGCGGTCCAGTAGTTCGGCCACCCGGCTGTCGGGATGTCCGCCCATCGCGGCGTACACCCTCAGGTGGTCGCGGGCTGTGTGTCCGGGGTGGAAGGCGTTGGCGTCGAACACCGCGCCGACGACGCTGGAGGGGCGGCTGAGCTGGGCGTATCGCTGTCCGCCGATGGTCGCCGTGCCGGAGGTCGGCGTCACCAGGCCGGTCAGCATGCGCATGGTGGTCGTCTTGCCGGCGCCGTTCGGGCCGAGGAAACCGGTGACGACACCGGGCTGGACGGTGAAACTGACATCGTTGACTGCGGTGAGCGTGCCGAATCGTTTGGTCAGGTGTGAGACTTCGATAGCCAGGCGCGTGTCGGTCATCGGCGCGCCCCTGCCTTGTGCTGGATCGCCTGGACGAGGCTCGCGGCCGCCGGATCAGAGACGATCACCTCATCGAATTCGCCTCCGGATACCGGACGGTCCAGGACCAGATGAACCCCGGGCGCGCCGTGGCGGGCCGCTACCAGCTGCCGTGGACCGGCGAACATCCCCCACACACCCACCTTGGTGTAGCCCGACACGACCAGGCCTCGGCGAGCGCCACGGGCCAGGCTCAACGGACGCTCCACATAGGCGGCACCACGGATCGCAGCGAGCGGAATGACCTGACGCTCACGGCCGACCCACAGCCGCTCCCACCCACTGAACCGGATGGTGACCGCTTCCTCGGCGAACGTTATCGATGCCATTTATGGGTTTCCTTTCGCTTCATCGTCACCGCTGGGCGCCTCGACGCTGGTGTCCACCTGTGGCCTTGCCGGCATCAAGATGGTCGCCAGCAGGCGGGGTTGGCGTCCGTCGCCCGGCTGGTTGTTCAGGAGCGGGCCGAGGATCGCGCTGAAATCGGCCGCGAACTTGGCGAGCTCCGCATCGGACAGCTGCATGACGATCTGGTGATAGCCGACGCCGTCGGCGACGAAGTCGATCTGCTCCCGCTGGAGATAGCGGCTGAACTCCGCCAGCAGGCTCGTCATGAACGCTGTGAAGTAGCGGTCGTGGTCCTGCGGCGTGGCCGTAGCCAGAGCTGCCGTGTCGGGCGTTGCGCTCGCGGCGAGTGCGTACACGCGCTCCACTGCCCCACGGATCTTGTGTTCCTCCACCACCTCCAGCAGGCCGCTGTTCACCAGCACCGTCAGCTGCCGATAGAGCGTGGCCTGCGGGACATCGGGGAGTAATCCGACGAGCTCGCGTGTGGTCACCCGGGCACCGGCAACCGATCGCAGGATCCGGATCCGGACCGGGTGCAACGCCAGCTCGGCCCAGCTCTCCTTGGGGTTCCGCATGACGGCAACATTATCATTCTCGATAACGAGAACAATGGGCGAGCGACATGATCCACGTCACCGTCGGTTCGACAGCGACAGCGACAGCGACAGCGACAGCGACAGCGACAGCGGCCATGGTCCAGCCGGCCCCGGGCGGGGTTCGACGCCGTCGCGCGGGTTCCGGCACGACCCGCCGCCCGGTCGAGCCCGGCGAGGCAGGGAAGTAGCAACCTGAGGCTGAACGCCGACATAACTGTGTATTCGCATGCATGGTGCTGTCAGTATCATGGCAGCAGTCGGCAGCGGGGAGAACCTGATGGATCTTGGTGGTTCGTCTTTAAGACCGCCTCAGCAGTCACCCTCAACGCGTGCCGATGACCTGCCACGCGTCTCGCCAGATGTCTCATCGATGCGGTTGCAGGAGCTCCTCGCAGGTTCCAACCCTGAGCTGGACGAGGCGATAGATCAGCTGGTGACGCAGCTGAGCGGGTCGCTGGAGGTGACTTTGGCGTGGCAGAACTTCATGCCCGCACCCATATCCTCGGACGATCTGAGTTCGACCAGCTAGCTTCTGGGCTGGCAGCACCCCGCGTGGTGGAGGCCCTGTGCCGGTCGCGGGTCAGCCGGTCGCTGTTGCTGCTGCGGCGCGTCGCTGCTGGAGCCGGCCGGCCCGACGCGCTGCACCTGCTGTCACAGGCGCACGATCGGGACCGCGAATCGGTCAACGACCTCATGGTGCAACCATCGGTGGCCGGCTGGCTGGCTGCGTGCGTGCGCGGACCGTCGTTGGCCGGCCAGCACAGACTTGCGCCGTTGGCCCTGGCTGCCGCGGTGCGGGCCGGACTCGCGCAGGCGCGGGTCGAGGTTTCACCCGTTCACAGCGCTGTCATGGTGCCTACCTTCGGGTTGTTGGCAGCCGATGAGCCGCGGACGATCGCGCCGCAGGATCTCGCCGGGCCGTCCTGGTACCCGATACGCGTCGTGCGGGCCGGCAGCGGCTCTCGGCGCATCGCCGTGCCGGTGGACGATCTGGATCCGTTCCGCGGCTACCCCGGCGCCGCGCTGTCCCCGCGGCTGTCCGACGACGAGTACGAGCGGCTGCAGAGCCACTTCGTTCAGGCCTGGTCGATGCTGTGCCGGCACAGCCCTGGCCGCGCCGACGAGCTCGCGTGCGGATTGCTGACACTGGTGCCGCTCACCACCGAGGGCATGCTGCAGAGCGCGACCTACGCCGACGCGTTCGGTGCGGTGATGACGACCTTGCCGCGCAGCGGCCTCGAGCTGGTCGAGGTGCTGGTCCACGAGGTCGCCCACAGCAAGCTGGCCGCGGCTCACGCCTTGACGCCGCTGGTGGTGGCAGGGTACGACGGCGCCTATACAGCGCCGTGGATTGCCGGCCCGCGGCCCCTCGATCGGTTGTTGCAGGGCATCTTTGCCTTCGCCTCGGTCAGTCTGGCGTGGCGTGATCTGCGCGCCGACGCGGCGGTCCGCCGGCACGCCACCGAGCAGATGACGATGCGGGCCGAGCAGGTGTCGCAGGCGTTGCGGCAGGTGATCGACGATCCGTCCGGGCTGACCGTGCACGGCTGGCGTTTGGTCCAGCGGCTCGAGTCGACGATGGCGGGCGTGCTCGGGTCTCGGCAGTCCAATGCTGCCTAGCCCGTACGCAACGAGTGGTTCGCCGACCCGCCCGTCTTCCGTAGACGGGCTGCGCCTGGCGGTCAAATCAGCGGCGGTTCCAGCTCGCATTCCAGTCGCCGGTACCGGCGCGCGGCGGACGGCTCGGGATGCCCGACCCCGTAGACCTGCTCCAGCTGTGCGACCGTGCTGCGGTGCAACTGCTCGCCTTCGCTGCGCTGCCCGCAGGCGATCATGTCCAGGGCCAGGTTGTTGGCCGCGTGCAACGTGTACGGGTGATGCTCGCCGCGCAGCCGGGCCGAATGCTGCCAGACGGCCTCGGTGGTGTCCCGGGCCTCGTCGAGCCGGTGGGCGCGCGACAGGTCGCTGCCGTAGTTGACGAAGGCGGACAGCGCGAACGGGTGCTGGGGACCGAGCACCCGGCTCATGTCGGCGATGATCGCCTCGTCGAGGGCCAGCGCGTCCCGGTCGTTGCCCAGGGCGCGGTGGATGACGGCCTCGTTGACGGCGGTGCACAGGGTCAGCCCGTGGTCGGCGCCGTAGATGCTGGTGTAGCCGTCGCGGGCATCGGTGATGAGGGTGAGGGCTTGGGCGGCGTCGCCGGCCGCGCGCAGCGTGTTGGCGAGGGTGACGGTCGCGGCGAGCGTGTGCCCGTGCATCGGGCCGAACCGGGTCGATGCGCTGCGGTAGGTGTCCCGGGCCGCGGTGACGGCGTCGGCGACCCGGCCGGTTTTGCGCAGCATGCTGGCAACCAGGATCTTGGCGCGCAGGACGGCGACGTGCCGGTCGCCGAGCAGGGCGGTCTCTTCCGGCAACGACGACTGTTGTAGTTCGAGGGCGTCCTGGTAGCGGCCGAGCAGCAGCAGATCGCGGGCTTGACCTTCGATCGCGAAGAAGGTCCAGGCGGCGAGTTCACTCAGCGCGGTCCGCGATTGGCGTTCGGCTTCGACGTCCATCTCGTAGGCGGCCTGGAACTCCCCGGCCCAGCGCAGGTTGATGGCGACCGAGTTCATCGCACGCAGCGTCGCCGGGTCGCCGGGCAGGAACGTGTCCAGATGCAGTTGCAGGGTGCGGTCGTCGAGCTCGCGGGCTTCGGCGAACTTGTTGGCGATGCGCAGGTCCGCTGCCACGCCCATGACGGCGCCCATCGTGTATTCGTGGGTTTCGCCGAGGGCGGCCATGCTGCCGTCGAGCGCGCGCCGCGCCCAGAGCGCCGCGTCGCGGTCGCCGAGCGAGCGCAGCGCGTCGGCGTATCGGCGCATCGCCAGCAGGGTCAGCGGGTCCTGCGGGCCGAATCCGCCATCGTCGACGGGCTTGTTCCAGGCGTCGAGGATCTCCGTCGCCAGTTCCGCGCAGCCTTCGAAGTCGCCGGTGTTGAACACGTATCGCAGCTGGTCCATGATGGCCTGGCGGGCGCGCAGGTCACCGTGGATGAGGTCGGCGGCGCGGGCATGGGGCCGCATCTCGGCGTGCCGAGGCCAGGTCGCCCGGTCGTCGGGGTAGCCGGGGTTGGCAGCGGCCAGCAGCCGGCGGGCGTTGTCGAGCGCGTCGTCGTTGCCGGCCGCGCTGAGTTCTTCGCGCAGGACGTATTGGACCAGCCGGTGCACGGTGATCTGGCGGGCGGAGTTGGTCTTGGCCACCCCGAAGCGGACCAGGTCGCGCATGGCGCGGGCGATGTCGTTGCGTTCCTGCAGTGCCGCCCGCAGCGGTTCGGTCGTCTCCGCGCCGCGGCCTTCCCACAGCAGTGCGCTGGAGACCGGGTCGGGGGCCAGGAAGGCGATCATCTCCAGCAGTTGCGCGGCGGCGGGGGATTCCTGCCGCATCCGCGCCACGGCGAGGGTGACGAAGGTGGCCACGGTGTGCGGGTAGTTGCGGGGCCGGCCTTCGGACAGCAGGGTGCGCTTGTGCCGGGCAAACTCGTCGAGGTAGTCGTCGACGGAGCTGAGTGTGGTGACCAGCAGCGCCGCCGCCTGCTCGAGGGCCAGTGGCAGATCGCCGAGCTGTTCGGCGAGCCGTTCTGCTTCGCTGTCGGTCATCTTCGGCCGGTGCCGTTGCAGCAGCTGGGTGCTTTCCAGGCGGGAGAACACGTCGACTTCGACGGTCGGCCCGGACGCGGACCACAGCGGGTTGCGGCTGGTGAACAGCACATGGCCGTGGGCGGTGGGAGTCAGGCCGTCGAGGCTGGCCGGGTCGTCGGCGTTGTCGTAGACCAGCAGCCAGCTCATCGGCGTCGTGCTGGACAGGGCGTCGAGGACTGCGCGGACGGTCTGGTCCATCGCCCCGGAGGTCGGCAAGCCGAGACGCTCGGCCAGCTCGGCCAGGCTCGCCCGGACTGCTGCCGGGTCCTCGGCCTGAATCCACCAAATCAGCTGATATCGATCGACATTGCGATAGGCGTATTCGACGGCGATCTGCGTCTTGCCCACGCCGCCGGCGCCTTGCAGCGCTGCCTCGGGCAGCACCGCGGCGGTGGATCGGTCGGCCAGCGTCTGCTGCAGCTCGCGCAGGATCTCGTCGCGCCCGGTGAAGTAGGTGTTGCGCGGGGGGATGCCGCCGCGGATGGGGGTGAGGGCCGCCGGTGTCTCTTCGATGACAATTCGCTTCACGTTCGACTCCGGTGGATCACGGGGCACATCGCCTTCTTTAACGGGATGGCGGGTATGGGGTGACTGCAGGTGCTCGGTCGTTCTGCGGCGCAGCCCGGTCAGGTTCGTCCCGGCGAATGCCGCCGCGTCGCGCAGCCATTCGTCCAGGCCCGGCTGTTCGTGTGTGGTCGCCGCGAGGATATCGACAATGGCGAGCAAAGGTGGCCCGCTCCATCGCCCGGACGGTTGCCATCCGACACTTTGTACTGCCAGCCCTATCGGCGCAACTTTGGGCGGGTTTCCGAGCACCTGGGTGATGGCCCATTGCAGATCCGCCGACAGTTCGGCCGGCAGCAATTCGATGAGCCGGCGTTCGAACGACCATTCGGTGGCGATCCGTCGCACGTCGCGGGCGGCCTTGGTGCCGTCGTTGAGCGCTTCGATGACGGTGGCCAGCGCCAGAAGGCCGTCGGCCTCGCGTTCGCAGGCGCGCACCAGATCGTGCAGGTCGGTACGCGGGTGGGCGGTCTCGCCGCGGATGCCCAGGGTGCGGCCGAGGATCGATTCGATTTCCTGCCGGTACAGGCTGCGGGCGTTGGAGTCGCCGAGTTGCGGGATCGTCAGCAGAACGTCGACGATGCCCTTCACCCGTGTGGGCGACATGTTGGGCGAGGTCATGCCGTCACCCGGTCGGTGTCGCGGCCGGCGGTCGCGCAGGGCCGGCCGGTGTCGTAGGTCGGTGGCGTGGCGGCAGGTGCCCGCGTCGAGATGGTGCTGCGTGCCTGCCCGTCGTTCACAACGTCCACCCGTGTTCATCCCGGCCCGCGTGCGCGGGGTCGATACCGGCCTACCGGGCTGGGTGCTTCCACGCCATCGGCATACGCCACCTCCATGCGGTGATCGTCGATGGTCTGGATGCCGACGGGCGGGCGCACGCCCGTCTCAGAAGATTAGCATCGTCGATGCGTTACGGCGGCTGTCCGATCGACGGATGTGATCACCGAAAGGGCTATGTCGACTGTCGCCTGTCCTCGCGTGTCGATGGTCGAAATGGTCGCGAGCACCTCGGTTGATCGTATGTGGATGCCGGGAATGCGATCTATCCTCAGGTTCATCTCGCGGTAGGCGTACACATTGTGTGTCAATCCCCGGGTGACTGTCTGGTGCCTGATCCGGCACCGGCTTTATCGTGGTGGTAAGGCCGGTCCGCCGCGGCCGCGGTCGTCCGAACGAAAGGAACGATCATGCTGATCGGGTCGACATTCGTTCAGGTCGGCGCCACGCGTGACGGGCTGGACGCCTACCTCGATGCCGCGCACCGGCGCGGCATGACCGCCGTCCTGGTCGAGACGCCCGACTATCTGCGATGGCGTTCCGCGCTGGGCCGCCGACCTTATGACATAGGCATTGCCGTCGACCAGCCGGCCAACACCGACGCATTGGTCGCCGCATTACGCGACCTACCCGCGCCCGCACTTATCCTCGCCGGATTCGAACGCTATGTCGCGTCGGCCTACGGCGCCGCCGACATCCTCGGCAGCCGGCCCTCGGGGCAGTCGCCGCAGTTTCAGGCACCCTACAAACTGGGACAGCGCAGCGCCGTTAGCCAGACGTGCGCGCAGATCCGCCAGCCGCGCCACGCCACCGTCACCGCATTGGGCGACCTGCAAGCCGCGACGGCGGGCCTGGCCTTCCCGGTCGTGGTCAAGCCCGACAACGGCGGCGGAGGCCTCGGCGTCTACGTGGCATACGAGGCCGCCAATCTGGCCGCCATCCGCACCGTGCTCGAAAGCGTCCGCAACTATGACGGCGGGCCGTTCTCCGGCTGGATCGCCGAGGAATACGTCCCCGGCGTCGAGCTGAGCGTCCAGGCGGTCGCCCGTGACGGCAAAGCCATCATCCTGACGACCTGCGAGAAGCTGACCGCCGTCGAAGCCGAACCCAACGGTGTGGGCAGCTTCCGCGAATCCGGCCACGTCGCCCGGCCCGGCGCGGAAGCCGACCCGTCGCTGTTGTCCTTCGTCGAGGCGTGCCTGGGCGCTGTCGGCTACCGCACCGGCCCGTTCCACATCGACCTCATCCAGACGCCCGACGGCGAGCTGGTCCTGCTCGAGATGGGTTTCCGGCTGTCCGGCATGCGCGTCAGCGAACTCGTCACCGCGGTGTCCGGCCTCGACTGGGCCGAGGAGGCGTTCGCCGCCCACCTGGGAACCGCGCACAACGGAGCCACCGCCCGCTCGGCGGCGAGCTACGCCGGGCAGCTGACCCTGCGGCAACCCTCGGAGGTGCAGGCGGCACAGGCCCTGCCGTCCGCCGGCGGAACCCGGGTCGACTTGCAGCTGTTCACCGCGCCGTCGCTGCCGGACGAGTGGGACGACGTCCTGCCCGTCACGTTGCGCTCCGACATCGGCCGGCACTCCGGTGCGATGGGCCGGGTGGTCGTGTCCGGTGACAACCCGCGGACGGTGACCGAGGTCCTGCACCGCTGCCGGATGCCCTGACCGGCGGCGGCACGCCGGTGTGGCCAGTCACCGGCCGGAGATCGGGCCCGGCGCCGGGCGTGCCGTGGGGGAGTAGCGCGTCAGGACCGTCCCCTTGTGCGGATCGTCGGCCAGGACCAGCCCGATGGGGGTCCGCGGGTGGATCGCCGCCGCCGGTGAGGCGGCCGCCAGCCGTGCCGCATACAGGGTCTGCAGGCTGGCCAGTGGCAGGCCGCTGATCTCGGTCAGCCGGGTGGCGACCTGCGGGCGCACGCCGTCCTGCGCACCCGACAGCAACCGGTGAATGACCTGCGCGTCGGCCGTGAGGTCCGGCGCCTCGGCGGCAAGGAACGTCTCCAGATGCCGGCCACCGCCGGCGAACGGGGAATACGCCATGCACACCAGCTGCGCCTCGGTCAGCCCGAACGCGGCCAGCGCATAC
The DNA here is from genome assembly GCF_040682475.1 of Hamadaea sp. NPDC051192. Lineage (NCBI taxonomy): Bacteria > Bacillati > Actinomycetota > Actinomycetes > Micromonosporales > Micromonosporaceae > Hamadaea > Hamadaea sp. NPDC051192. Next base: position 83,643 of record NZ_JBFBAZ010000007.1, on the reverse strand, counting down.
CCGTCCATCCGCCGGCGCATGGCCCGCACCCCGTCCGCGGTGGCGTACCGGGCGTGCATGACCTCGACCAGGTGCGGCGGGAATTTCTTGACCCGCATCAGACCGGTCGCGAACTCGACGTACTCGCCGATGCCCGCCGGGTAGCCGGTGCCGAAGATGCGTTCGGCACGCAAACCCCGCAGATGGGCCATCAGCGCCGGGTTGGCGCAGTCGGACTCGGTGAAGCTGAACGCCAGATCGTCGAAGACGAACCCCAGGAACTGTGTCAGCAGATCCCAATGATCGCCGGACTCGTAGGCGGTGTCGGTGTAGATCGAGAAGAACGACGGCGTGCGCAGCTGCCGCAGCGGCGCCCCGCCATCGATGACGCCGCCGTGAATGTCGGCGTAGTACCGCTCGGCGATCGCGTCGGTGGTCTGGACGAACGAGGCGAAGTCGCGCAGGCTCTTCGCGTCGACGCCCAGCTGGCGGGCAAGCCGCCGCACCCACGCCATGTAGGCGCCCTGCTCGCGGGGCGAGTCGCCGGTGATCACCACGTCGACGCCGTCGTCGTGCTCGGCGCCGACCGCGAACGACGACACCATGCTCAGATTGCACGCGTTGCAGAACGTGGGCCGCCCTTCGCCGTAACAGCGATGCCCGGTCATCAGCAGGTCGGTGCGGTTGCGTTCCTGCACCGACCGGGGCAGCGGCAGGTCCTTGTCGAAGACGCTGACGGTGCCGTCGTCGACCAGCAGCAGTTCGGCGTCGGGATCGTCGTACAGGCCCAGCGCCTGGTAGGTGCGGTCGATGTTGGCCATGACCGCGGCCGGCATACCGGCGTGCCGGTTGGTGACCATCCGCAGCTGCAGCCTGCGCCCTAGTTGCTCCCACATGGTCAGCTGCACCAGTCGCACGAAGGCGACCATGTAGGAACTGTCCTTGCCGCCGCCGTAGGCGAGCATGGCCCGCGCCGGACCGGATCGTCCGGTGACGACCTGGCTGAGGACGTGGTCGAGGCGGGCCGCGGCGTGCACTGCCGCGTCGAGGTTGCCCGGCGGCAGGTACCGGCGCAGACCGTCGAGGGTCGACTGCCGCTGCCGGCTCACGGCCTCGTCCATGCCCGCTCCCGTCCCGTGCGCCTCGCCGGCGCGCCCGGACTCGGCGGAAGGCTCCCTACCGGGTACCGATGAACGTCGGGAAAGGCTGGCCACTCGCGCTAATAGCTCATCGTAGGTGAATGGATTCGCTCCGAACATTCCGCTTGAACGATGTCTCAGTGCGCGGACGATATTGGCACGAGTGCTGCCATGAAGCGGCACCCGAAACGCGACTAAATACCACGTGTCGACCGCTGCGGCGTTACGATGAAGATCATGTTTCCATCGAGGCTGGAAACGATCATCTGAGTTCATTCACGCGTGCCCGGAACGCGACTTTCGCTCACGCGGCTCATAAGCCAAGATAGGTGGCTGTTGTGCCGCCGCCGGCATCCGGCGCGGCGATCAAGTGTGCAGGTGCCGACGCAGGGACGACGTCTGAGCGGGTGACGGACCGACGCTCGGCCAACAGTGATGGAATGAGGATACAAGGTCATGCTCCCGCAAGGCCAAGACCAGCAACCAACGACATCGCGAATGATCACCGCTGCCGTGATCCAGATTGGATCATACCTATTCGACACACACCGCACGCTCGACAAGCTCGTCGAGAAGGTGCGCCAAGCCGCCGCCGAGGGCGCCGAGCTGATCGTGCTGCCCGAAGCCATTCTCGGCGGATACCCCAAGGGCCTCAGCTTCGGAGTCCACGTCGGATCCCGATCAGAGGACGGCCGCGAAATGTTCCGCCGCTACCACGAGTCGGCGATCGAGATCCCCGGGCCCGAGACCCAGACGCTGTGCGACCTGTCCACCCAACTCAACGTGCACCTGGTCACCGGCGCAGTCGAACGCCGCGGCGCCACCCTCTACTGCGTCGCGGTGTTCATCAGCCCCGGCGCCGGGGTCACCGGAGTGCATCGCAAACTGATGCCCACCGCCGCCGAGCGGTTCCTCTGGGGCAGCGGCGACGGATCCACCCTGCACGCCCGGAGCATGGGCAACGCCACCGTCGGCGCAGCGATCTGCTGGGAAAACTACATGCCGCTGTTCCGGACGGCGATGTACGCCAAAGGCGTCAACGTCTGGTGCGCCCCCACCGTCGACGACCGCGAGTCGTGGCAGTCCACCATGCGGCACATCGCCGTCGAAGGCCGCTGCTTCGTGCTCAGCGCCTGCCAATACGTCACCCGCGCAGACTTCCCCGACGACGTGACACCCGTGCAGGGCGACGAGCCGGACCGGGTCCTCATCGGCGGCGGCAGCGTCATCATCTCCCCGATGGGCCACATCCTGGCCGAGGCATCGCGGGAGAAGGAACAGATCCTCATCGCCACCCTCGACCTCGACGACATCACCCGGGCACGCTTCGACCTCGACGTCGTCGGGCATTACGCCCGGCCCGACATCTTCGCCCTCACCGTCGACGAACGCGACCACACCCGGCCCAGCCCGCACCCGGCGACCACGGTTGCCGCGCCAGCCCCGCACCTCGTCGGAGCACTCAACGGCGCCGCAAGCCACTGAGCCCGCCGACGCACCCGACTGGGAACGCCGCAGACGACGTTCCCAGTCCCTCACCCGCCCGCCCGCCCGGCGGCGGCCCGGTGCGCTCCGCGCCGGCCACCCGCGCTCAGGCCGGCTGCGGCCAGAACCGATCCACCGCCTGCAACACCCGATCCCGATCACCGTCGCGCGACAGGCCGACGCTGAGCATCATCACCAGCGCATCACGGCCCTGCTCGAAACCCTCACAGGTGCGCACCAACTGGAACAGGCTCCACCGCGGAACGTCACTGTAGGCCACCGCGCCGCGGATCGCCGTCGGCAGCAACCCCATCAGGAACTGCTGCTGCGGCACCCCCGCCAACTCGTCAGCCTCCAACATCACATCCACCAGCGCCTTCACCGCGGCCAAACCCAACCGCCCGCCACCGGCGCCGGCTGGCGTCAAACCGAACACGGCGCCGTCCTCCGCCGGCGTGCGCCGCCACAGATATGGCGGGCTCTGCTGCGTGACGCCCGCGGCGCGCAACTGCGCGAACCGCTCATCAAGTCGCCGAGCCAGCTCACCAGCATCCGGCGGCCACGACGCATCCGGGCTCGACAGCAACCCCAGCAACTCCGCTGAGAACAGACCCGCCCGCCGCCGGGTGTCGTTCACCGCGACCTCACCAGCCGAGGCGGCCAGCAGAACATGCTGCCGGCGATCGGGCATCACCACCGGGCTGCTCGGCAGCACCTGGTGCGGCAACGTGTTCAGCAACGCCAGCTCCGACGTCAAGTTCTGGCACGCGTCCACGACCAGGAACTGCCGCGGATAGCCCGGAAAGTAGGCGGTCATCAGGCTGGCGCACACAGCGTCGAAATCCAGGTTGCGCTTGTCGGCAGCCGAAGCGTCCGCATAGAACAGCCGCCGCGTCCGGTCGGCGTCGACCGCACCGTGACCACCCCAGAACACCAGCAGCGCATCCGCCCGGCCCGCCGGCAGCACCCGGGAGAACACGTCGTACACCGCTGCCTGCGTCGCGGGCACCACCGGCAAACCCAGGCCGTCGATCAGCGCCTGGTTCCCCGGCAACGGCGAAGCCACCAGCGTGATCGCCTCATCCGGCACTCCCCGCGCGCGCAGCCACGCCACATACCGGGCGGCGTCGGAAGCCGGCCCGTCCAACGGGCGCAGCGCCGGGCTGGCCCGGTAGTCCTCCACCGCCACGACCACCGCCCGGGCATCGATCACCGGCTCACCGCCGCGCAGACGCTGGCCACCACCGCATACAGCTGCGGATTGGCGAAATAGGCGCTGTGGGAGCGGGGAAACGGCACCTGGTTGTCCACCCGCACATCCCGGACCCGGTCGCCGAAGATCGGCTCCGCCAGGAAGGCGAGGAAGTCCCGCGGATCGAACACATTGATCCACGGCACCGGAAAGGTGTCCGGCAGCGCCGCCCCCGGTGGCAGGCCCGGCAAAGCACCCAGCTCATGCAGGAAGCCGGCCTGCGACCCGACCGTGATCAGACCACGCAGGTTGGCCGGCACGTCAGCGATCAGCAGATCCACGCAGGCGATGCCGCCGAGACTGTGCGCCAGCAGCACCACGTCATCGTTGACCTGCCGCACCGTCGCGGCGATGTGCTCCCGAATCGCGCGACCACGAGCCAGATACAGCATCACATCACCCGACGCCGGACTGGCCGCCGACGTCATCAGCGCACGCCGGCGCTCCACCCAGCCGACCGCGCCGATCACCTCGGCCAGCCGCAGCCCCGACCGCGCCAGCAGCGCACCCACACCGCGACCGTCGACGGCCAGCGCCTCCAGAATCCGGGCGACCACCAGATCCCGCTGCTGCCCGGTCACCGGGAACAGCCCCTGCGACTGCTCGTCAGCCCGGCTCAACGCCTGCGCCGTCACCGCATTCGCCAGCGCGGCGCCGAGCACATCCGGCGGCGCTGCCGACGCCAACGCCGTCACCGCTTCCGGCGCACCGAGCACCGCCACCACGGCCCCGGCGAAGACATCGGCCAGGCCGGCGGCTCGCACCGCCGCATCGACCACCGGATCGGCAGGCAAGCCCAGCGCGGCGTCGCGCAGCCGCCGACCGGACGGCACCCGGTCCGCAGGCTGCTCCGGCACCCGAACGCCCGGCGATCCCGACAGCAGCCGCAGCTCATACAACGGATCCAGTTCCAGCAAGACCCACAGATCAGCCTCGCGATCCGGGCCCCGCGTCGCAGCGGTCTGCGGAATGCTCGCCCCCGCCGACGACAGCTGCGCACCATGCGGCTCGCCCCAGTAGCACGGCGCCGCCGCCACACCCGGGGCGTCGCGCGCCACGCCGTCTTGGACCAGCCGCAGGGTGGTGTCGAAGCTGGCACGGCGAACCCCTGTGCCATGCACAAAGATCAACGTTGTCATAGAGCCGCCAACCATCCGCTGATGTCGATCGACTCACGGTAGCCAATCGGATCGACGATGGCCTACGTCGGCAATGCGACAAACCCACCGCGTCGGCTGACTGCGCTGACGCACGCAATCGGCGCCTTCGCCGGCTCGCTTGACCGCTGTCAGCCGACAGCTCGACGTACGCAGGCGCGCACGCCGCATCCTGCACACGATCGACGGGTCGGGAAGGGCGGGCTGGCTGTGCGGAGGCAATCCGTCGCGGGCACCGCGGCGGTGTCTCGATTTGCCATGGAAACCACGGAGAGCATCCGTTACGCAAATGATCCCGGCTCCGGGGAACCCGACTTCGCCCGCTCAGCAGCACATCCGGACGATGGCATCGGGCGGTCGACAACCGTCGCCGATCCGGCGAAGATCACTCTGTGACGGTAACCGCGAGTCGCGAGCTGATCAGGCGGATCGTCCTCGACTACGGATTCTGGGACGGCTACCTTCACCGCCCCTAGGAATCCTTCGACCTTGACGATCCGCCCGAACGCGCGACGGAGCTGGCGCTCTTGACCGCTGGCGAGATGTCGTTGGAGGTTCGGGTACTGCAGAACCCGAACCTGATGACGCTCCTCCTTCGCCAAGGCGGTGAACTGCTGCCCGAGCTGGGCTATGACGACGACTGCGCGCAGTTTCTTCCCTGGACGCTCCGATGGGTCGAGCTGGAGTCCATCGCTCGGCTCGCGGCCCTGCGCGACGCGCGGCTACGCCATCCGGGTGCGTTGCTTGCGCTGTTGTCCTGCTTCACCCCGCTGACCACCGACGAGGAGATTCGCGCTGCCCGGCCGATGCTCGCCGCCGCGCTGAACCTGCTCAGCGAAGGACCGCCGGCGCCGGAGCCGCGGTTCGGCCCGAACTTGCCCGACCGGCTGGCGTATCAGCTGGATCACTGGGATCAGCGTGAGAACTATCGATGGATTATCGCCGCCGAGGGCTGGACTCTTGCCGACGCCAACGACGACGGGTGGTGGCCTTTGAGTATCCGCAGTCGTGACAGTCTCGAGTTCCCGTTCCAGCAGTGGGCAACGTTCATGAACGACGTCGTGGCTGCCTACCGCACGCACGTCGACCCGGCCTGGCGGTCGCTGCCCGTTCTCCGAACCGCCACCCTCACTGCAGACGACATAGATCTTGTCGACCTGGCCGATCAGCTGGCGACTGCCGGATGCGACCACCCAGTCATCCTGCGCGCCTTGCGTGATCCCCACGACCCGCTGGAGTCCGAGTGGGTTCTGGAACTCCTCCGCGGCCAGGAGCCGGGATCACGTCTCGACAACCATCTCGTCGAGTAGGAAGCGGCCAAGCACAGGTCTCGGTATGAGCGGATGTCGGCGCTCACGTAATCGCCCACGCAGCGCGGTTTGCGCTCAAGTGAGTCTGGCGCTCATGTAGTTCGGCGCCGCCGCAGATTTGGCGATCGGGCTCGGTCAGTGAGTGCTGGCGGGTGTCACTTCGGTTTCGCGAAGTTCCTGGACCATGGTGTCGATGTGATCTATGGGTAGGTCGAGGGCTTGGCGTGCCCGGTAGCGTCCTCGGGCGAGGATTTCGAGGTCGAAGTCGTGGCGGAGATCTTCGACGTTGAGGTCGGTGAGGTGTCCGAGCTGTTCGACGAGGCCGGCGGTGAACCAGCGAGCGGCTTGCTGCTGGTAGCCATGCTCGGCGAGGGCTTCGCCGATGACGCTGAACAGGTCGGGGTCTTCGGGGTGCAGCTTGCGGGCCTCGGCGATCATGGCGAAGGCTTCGGGGTGACGTTGCCGGTCGAGCAGGAAGGACGCGTAGTACGCCTGAACGCTGCCAGGTTCGGCGTCTTCGATGTCGAGCGCTTCGCGAAACGTGTGGTCGGCCAGGTCGTGGTCACCGACGATGGCGTAATACTCGGCCGCCTGGCATAGGGCGTCGGCGCGTTCGGCGCATTGGTGGCCTTCGTGGGCGCGGGTGAGCGCGTCGGCGTGCGCGCGCCGTTCGGCGTGGGTCATCGGGACGAAGCCGTCGTCTCCGGGTTGCGGCTCGTGGTGGTGTTTGCGCGCCATGCTGGTCAGCCTATCGATGCCACCGGGTGGCTCTGGTCACCCCGGGGTGTGTCAGTTCGCGAGCAGCACTCGCTTGCGTGGCAGGTCGAAGCTGGCGCGACCGTACATCTGTCTCTTGATCATTTTGATTCGGTTGACGTGTCCTTCGACCCGGCCGGCGCTCCACGGCAGCGTCAAGCCCGCGGTGACCGCGGCCAGATCGCGCTGCAGCCCGCCGGCGAACGAGTGCAGCGGCGGTAGGTCGTCGGCGAGCACACTGGTGATCCACTGCGGCAGGTGCTGGCCGGTCAGGTTCTTCATCATCTTGGCGAACTCGCGCACGTGCCCGGCGACCGCGGCCAAAGCCGGACTGCGGTCGAGGATCGGTCGGAGCCGGTCGCGGTGATCGGCGACCGGGGTGATCCGGGTCGGTAACGCTGCAGCTGGCCGCCTGCCAAGGCTTGATCACGCCGGACATCGAGCTGGGCGTGGGCCAGCCGGACCGCGGCCGACGTGACGTCCCCGCCCGCCATCAGCTATCCCGCCGCGGACCGTGCGGCGGCCTCAAGGCGGGCGCGCGCCCGCCGCTACTACCGAGACCGCCCACTGCCGCTCGCCTCGAACTCGGAGCGCGGCATCCGCAATCGCACCCCCGGCGCCGCGGGCAGCGAACGCCCCAAGCGTTGCGGCGACCACAGCTGCCCTCGGTGCCGGTTCCCATCATCCCTCCTCATCGGAGGTCGATGCGTCGTCAGGACGGTCAGCTGTTCGAGCGCGCACCAGCCGTACGCCGGTCGCAAGCAGCCACACGAGCCAGGCGGCGTAGCCGGGCATCCCCACGAAAAGGAGCCCTGAACCGTCCGCGATCGCGAGGTTGGCCGCCCCGGCGGCGAGCAGCAGGCCTCCCCCGGCCACTGCGAGCAGACGCTGCCACGGCGGCGTCAGCTCGCTCGCATGCGCCGCCAGCGCAGCGCCGATGAATGTCGTGCCGAGCGCCGGCAGCGCCAACGCGAAGGCTGCTGCATGCAATCGCCAGGCGAGCTCGAACTCCGGGCTCGGCTCGGCGAGCTCGCCGGCGGACAGCACGACACCGTTCCACAGGACGGCGTAGAGCGCAAAGACTGCCGAGACGGTCGCGCCTGCGGCTACCGCGAGGCGCGACCAGTCTGCGCCCGCACGCCCGCGGCGCTCGACGAGCGTATGGAGACCGGTCAGGAACCCGAGCAGCAGCGGCAGGTTCAGCGCCTCCAGGCCGACCGCGATCGCGACCGCGACCCGGTGCTCCGCGTGGAAGGTGAGCACCTCCTTGATCGGGTCTCCGTAGTCTGGCGCTCCGGCCCAGACCACCACCGCGTTCTGGATCGCCACCGACGCTGCCAACGCGATCGCCGTCGCGCCCACGACCCGCTCTCGGAGCGCTCGGGTCGGGGTAGGGCCCATCGTTGCCGCTGCTGCGCTCACGGGCACGTGCAGGGATTCCAGCGCGGTGGCGGGGTTATGCGGTGATCTCATCTCTCACTCCTTCGTTGCGGTCGGATGATCGGTGCAACACCACGTCATTCGTTGGCGCAGGAATGGTCGGAATTGGTTTCGGAGTCTTCTTTGGCTGTCCGTTCCGTTGACGTGGAACAGATTGCTGGAGCGGCCGGATACACCGCTACGAGCCAAGGTCGATGGTGGTGGGCCGAAGGTCTACACCGCGGGATCGACTTTGGTCGGATGCCGTGGGGCCCGACCCGGCCGTACCCTTTGATCATGGTGGTCCCGGCGCCCCCGCAGGATCGGAGCCCGCTACCGGCGGGCGTGAGCAGCGATGCTGACCACGATCCGGTACGCCCAGCCGGGCGCACGATCCGCGGCCGGGTGGTCGACGCCGCGTGTTTCCTGCTGGCCGTCGGCCTCACGGTGCTCGTCCTGGGCGACGGCCTCACGCAGCACATCGCGCCGGTCCCGCTCACTGTCGACCTCGTCCTCGGCGGTCTGTGCAGTCTGGGGGTGTGGCTGCGCCGGCGCTGGCCAGTCGGCCTCGCCGTGGTCGCCGGTGTGGTCGGCGTCTACGCGACCTCAGCGGCGGGCGCGGCGATCATCGCGCTGTTCACCGTCGCGGTGCACCGGCGCTTCGCGGTGGTCGCCCCGATCGTGGCTGGGTACGCGCTCGTCCCGTTCCTGACGCTGCTGGTTCGGCCCGACGTCCCAGTCGGGTCCCCGTCGGAGATCGTGCTGGGCGTCGTCTTCGCGGCCGCGGTACTCGCCTGGGGGATGTTTATACGGGCCAGACGCCAATCGCTGCGGGAGCGGGCTGGGCGCATCGAGGCCGAACAGGAACTGCGCGTCGCCGAAGCCCGCCAGGGCGAACGCAACCGTATCGCCCGGGAGATGCACGACGTGCTCGCCCACCGCCTGTCCCTGCTGAGCCTGCACGCCGGGGCGCTGGAGCTACGCCCCGACGCCGCGCCCGAGGAGGTCGCCCGTGCCGCCGGGGTGGTCCGCGACAGCGCCTACCAGGCGCTGGAGGACCTTCGGGAGGTGATCGGCGTCCTCCGCACCAATGTCGACCGGTCCGACCAGACGCCGGAACGGCCGCAGCCCACCCTGGCCGACCTCCCTGACCTCGTCGACCAATCGCGGCGCGCCGGGATGCGGGTACGGCTCGACTGGCAGACCGACGCGCTCTCCACCGTACCGGCTGGTGTGGGACGCAGCGCGTACCGGATCGTGCAGGAAGGGCTGACCAACGCCCGCAAGCACGCCCCCGACCGCGAGGTGGCCGTCACCGTCCGGGCAACCCCGGGCGACGGCGTAACCGTCGAGATCCGCAACCCGTACCCGGCCGCGAACAGCCCTGCCGGCATCCCCGGCGCCGGCATCGGCCTCATCGGGCTCACCGAGCGGGCCGCCCTCGCTGGCGGACGCCTCGAACACGGCCTCACCCCCGCCGGTGACTTCCGGCTCAGGGCCTGGCTACCGTGGCCTACCCTCTGATCGCGGTCGGAACCGGCCTCCGGCCCAGGTGAGCACGGACAAGGAGCCCAACGTGAACGCACCGGTGCGGGTCCTCATCGTCGACGACGACCCGCTCGTGCGGGCCGGCCTCACCATGGTCATCGGCGGCTCGCCGGACATCGCCGTGGTGGGCGAGGCCGGCGACGGAAGCGAAGTAGCCGCCGCCGTCGACGCATACGCCCCGGACGTGGTGCTGATGGACATCCGCATGGCCACCCTCGACGGCCTCGCCGCCACCGAACGACTCCGCGCCCGACCCGACCCACCCGAGGTCATCGTCCTGACCACCTTCGACGCTGACGAGTACGTCCTGCGCGCCCTGCGCGCCGGGGCCAGCGGCTTCCTGCTCAAACACACGCCACCCGCCGAGATCCTGCGCGCCATCGCGCGGGTTGCAGCCGGCGAACCCATCCTGTCGCCGACCGTCACCCGACGGCTCATCGCCCACCTCAGCAACACCGGCGCCGCCGCCCGACAACAGCACGCCACCACCGCGCTGCATCAGCTCAGCGAACGCGAACGCGAGGTGGCCATCGCCGTCGGGCGGGGCAAGTCCAACGCCGAGATCGCGGGCGAGCTGTTCATGAGCGTGGCCACCGTGAAAGCCCACATTTCCCGCATACTTACCAAACTCGATCTCAACAACCGTACCCAGGTCGCCCTACTCGCCCACGACGCCGGCCTCACCGGATGACACCGGAAACCTTCTGCCCCCCGCCCGCACCCAGCGTGGGCAGGCGAGCCGGCCAACCCCTCACCGCCAGACAGCTCAGACGGGGGCCATCGATCACTTGCTATTGCCCAACTCCGCACAACGACATGAGCGGACGTCGCGCCCAGAATCGCCGTCGGCAGCGTCCGGAGTCGTCGGTGACGCGCAGGGGAGCAGGGGGAGGTAGGTGCCCGACCCACCGGTCGCCATCTTGCGACCCATATTTGATCATGATGGTCCGGGGTGAATTAGCAGGTCAACGGCGACGGCCAGGCGTCCCGATGGGGAGTCCCAATGACAGCAAGCTAAGGCCCTGCTGACGGATGGTGGGTAGTGGAAGTCGCGGCCGTCGCGCTGCGAGGCCCAGATGACGTCAACCAGCCGTCGGGCCAGGGCGATCAACGCCTGGGTGTGGATCTTTCCCTCGGCTCGTTTGCGCTGGTAGTAGCTGCGCGACGGTCCGTCGGGGCGGATGGCCGACAATGCCGCCGTGTAGAAGACACGGCGCAGGCCGCGGTGGTAGCGCCTGGGTCGGTGCAGGTTGCCACGCACGCGTCCGCAGTCGTGGGGTACCGGCGCCAGCCCGGCGTAGGCCGCGAGGCGGCTGGAGGTACAGAACACCTCGCGCAGGTCGCCGCCGGTGGCGGCAAAGAGTGGGACTATCTCGTTAACGGCTCCTCTCTTGTCAACCGGCAGCGAGCAGAGAGGTCTCCAACTTGTTGAATGGGTGGACGGAGATCGGGTCTGCAGCCATGATCTGCGAGGTTGTGGCCGGGGTCGCTCGGGAAACACCTGCCGCCTGCGGGCTGGCTTTCTAACGGCTTGCGTCCCGGCCACAACCGCCGGCGGGAGTGGCTCGAGAGAGGTCTGCCGAGCTGTAAGTTGGTCTGCCCTCCCACCAGATATCCGCAATGGCCGTCTGGAAGGGATCCGGCTCATGTCATCTATCGCCCCAACTGTCACAGCAGCATCCGACGATGAAGTGATGATCGGGGTCGATCCCCACAAGGCATCCTGGACCGCCGTGGCGGTCGATGGACGCCACCAGCCGCTCGCGGCGATTCGAGTGGACGTCAGCCGGGATGGTTATCGGCGGCTGCGTCGCTTCGCCCATCGCTTTCCGCAAGCACGTTGGGCGATCGAGGGAGCCCGCGGACTGGGCGCCCCACTGACTGAGCGGCTGCGCGCCGACGGGGTCGAGGTTCTCGACGTGCCAGCGAAGCTCGCGCGCAAGGTGCGGATGCTGTCCACCGGCCACGGCCGCAAGTCCGACGAGGCCGACGCGTTGTCTGTCGCCGTAGCGGCGTTGACCGCGCACCGGCTCACCACTGCTGAGATCGACGAGGCCATCGCCGCTCTGCGGGCGCTCATCGAACATCGCGACGACCTCGTACGCACGCGTACGCAGACGACCAACCGGCTGCACGCCGTGCTGACCCAGCTCATCCCGGCCGGACACCGTCGCGGGCTGACAGCTGACGGCGCTACCCGCGCCTTGCGCAGCATTCGACCACGCGCGACGCTCGGTCGGACACTGCGGCGGTTGGCCGTCGAGCTTGTGGCCGACCTGCGCCGCCTCGATCGGCGGATCGAGGCCGTGACTGAGGAACTCGGCACAGCCGTAGAAGCATCAGGCTCGACACTGACCAATGTGTATCGTGTCGGACCGGTCGTGGCCGCGAAGCTACTTGCCCGGGCCGGATCGATGAGCCGATTTCGGTCCGCCGACGCGTTCGCCTCTTACGCGGGGGTCGCCCCCATCGAAGTCTCCCCGGGCGATGTTGTTCGACACCGCCTATCGCGGGCCGGCGACCGGCAACTCAACTACGCCCTGCACCTCATCGCGATCACCCAGATTCGGCGAGAAACTGCCGGCAAGACGTACTACGAAGGCAAGCGAGCTGCCGGGAAGAGCCACAAGGAAGCCCTTAGATTGTCAGCGCTCACGTAATTCCCCACGCAGCGCGGTTCGCGTTCAGGTAATTGGCCTGTGTGAGGTCTCAGGAGTTATTTGGCCGTCTGTACACATGACATCGTTGACGGTCTCTGGACTTGTTAGACAGTGATCGATAGCCTGCCATGTATGGACGGCGGTGCCGGTGTAGCCAATGATGGTGGCCGCGCGTGGCTGGTCGAGCAGCGGTACCGAGCCGTGTTGGAGGTGTTGGACGGCTCGCCGGTCAGCGAGGTCGCGATCCGATACGGCGTAACGCGGCAGTCGGTGTACCTGTGGAAGGCGAAGTACGAGGCCGGAGGGATCGAGGCGCTCAAGGAGCGGTCGCGGCGTCCTCGTACTTCCCCGACTCGCCTGGATGCCGAGGTCGAGGCGGCGGTGTGTCAGTTGCGTCGGGAGCATCCGCGTTGGGGTGCCCGTCGGATCGCCTACGAGCTCGCCATGGCAGGGGTACGGGGCGCTCCGTCGCGGGTCACCGTGCATCGGGTCCTAGTGCGCAACGGCCTGGTCCAGGCGCAGGAGCAGCGCCACAAGCGCAAGTACCGGCGGTGGCAGCGTGAGGCGCCGATGCAGCTGTGGCAGATGGACCTGGTCGGTGGGGTGTTTCTGGCTGACGGCCGCGAGTGCAAGCTGCTGACCGGCATCGACGATCACTCCCGGTTCGTGGTGCTGGCCCGGGTGCTGTCCATACCGTCGGGTCGGGCGGTCACCGACGCGTTCACTGCGGCGATGCGCAGCTACGGGGTGCCGTTGGAGGTGCTTACAGACAATGGCAAGCAGTTCACCGGTCGGTTCACCAAGCCACGCCCGGCCGAGGTGCTGTTCGAGCGGGTCTGTCGCGGACATGGCATCACCGCCCGGCTGACCAAACCGCGGTCACCGACCACCACCGGCAAGATCGAAAGGTTTCATCAGACCCTGCGCAGGGAGCTGCTGGACGTGGCTGGCCCCTTCGCGGACCTGCCCGCCGCGCAGGCCGCGATCACCGCATGGGTGCACGCCTACAACCACAACCGGCCGCACCAGGGCATCGATATGGCCGTGCCCGCCAGCCTGTTCCGGCCGAACCTTCCCTCCCCGCCGACCGCAACCGGCGAGGGCGAGCCCGCTCCCGTCGCCACGGCGAGGATGGACGATCCGCCGACGACGATCCAGTACGCCTCCGCGCCGGCGGTAGAGTTCGACACGGTCATCGCCCCCAGCGGACAGCTCGCCGTGATCCCCGCCGTTCAACGGGTACGTATGGGCGCCCAGCTCGCCGGACTGGCCGCGCACGTGTGGGCCGACGAGTTCTCCATCCACATCAGTATCGACGGGCGTCTGGTCAAGACGGTCGCATCCAACCTGACCAGCGCCGACCTGGACACTCTGCGCATGCGCGGAGCCCGGCTGGCCGGGCCGTCGCCAGCACTGCCGTCGCCGGCCAAGAAGGCCCGCGCCGGGCAGCTGCCTGCAGGCACCACCATCGAGCTCGAGCGCAAAGCGAACTTCGACGGCGTCGTCATCCTGGCAGGGAAACGTCTCAAGCTGGGCGTCGACCTCGCCGAGCATCGGCTCACCCTGCGCCTGGACGGGCACCTCGCGCACGTCATCCACGACGGCATGCTGGTCAAGACCCTCGCCCTGCCGATCGCCATCGAGCGGCTCAGCCAGCTGCGCGGAGCGCGGACAGCGAGCGGACCGCTGCCGCCCGCTGCGCTGGGCACGCTCAGCGTCCAACGGCGGATACCACCCGACGGAGTGGTAATGGTTACCCGCCAACGCCTGCGAGTCGGCCGAACCTACGCAGGCCAGCTCGTCACCGTCTTCGTCGAGGACACCCACCTGCGCGTCGTGCACGACGGCGAGGAGATTGCCCTGTTCCCGCGCCAGGAACAACGCAAGGTGTTCCGCTTCAAGGCAACCGAGCCACGATCACCCCGACGGCCGCCCGTCAAGTAGGTCCAGAGACCGTCAACCATGTCCTGAGAACGATCCGTCAAACATGTCCTGGGCCCTTACACGACACTTAGATGCCTGAAACGACGCCTGGCCGACGTCGTCTACCGAACCATGATCCGCGACACGGAGACCTCTCTGCTCGCTGCCGGTTGACAAGAGAGGAGCCGTTAGATCCACAGTCCCCCACAGTCCCGCTTAGCAGACCCGGTGCGGTTCATGGTTGGATCCATGAGGCTGGTTCGGTGAATGGCAGCGGATCAGGCGGGGTAGAGGGTGGCATGACTTCTACCGATACGTCGATCACCCGCGACTATGTGGAATATCTGCGGGACAAACTCATCGTGGCCGAGAGAGGTCTACTCCAGATGAGTCAGAACTATGACGCCGCGAAAGCCCACTTCGACGACTTGTGTCTCCGCCAGGGCATCACCCCCGAAGTCGACATGGTGTCCTACCAGGACCGGAAGAAGCTGCACCCGGAACTCGTCTTCTGGAACAGCAAGGTTGAGCATCTCCAGCGTGAGGTGGCCGCGTACGGGGCGGCGCTCGCCGGGATCGAGGCGGCCGGGCGAATGTTGGCACGTCCAAGCAAGTCCAGCTCGGAGGACTAACCCGGAGTCTTCGTCGGCTGCATTGGACAGATGAATCCCACAGCGACCCATGGCGACGGTCGCGCCGACAGCGTCGCGGGAACGAAACGCCACGGCGGGCAAGCAGGCAACGCAGGGCTTCGCGGCCGATGAGGACGACCCGTCCGTGCGCTCTGCGCAGGGGGTGCGCTGCGTTTGTTAAGCGACTATCGGGTGAAGGGTAGGCCGACTTTGGCCGGCCTAGTGGTGGTCGTCTTGAGGAGGAGGTTCTCGCCGTCAGGGCTAAGCACGGGGGGACGGTCAGCTGCCTGCTGGACACAGATCATCCCGGCGCGTCCTGGGCCTCGACCATTTCGACCGCCGCTACACCAACCACCGAGTCGGCGCGACGACCCGGCTGGACTGCGTTCGCCCAATTCGGGCGCTGGCTGATCTTCCTGCTTGTAAGCGACGATCCCGAGCTCCGGCTTGAGCCGACGGACGCCGCGCACGTCGCTCAGAAACCGTCACGAATGATTCCACGTCGCGAGGGTAAACGCCTGCCACCTGGATCTCCAGCGAGACGATGACCGGATGGCAAAATGATCGCACGGGTGTTCCCAAGGGGCGCTCTGACTGGGCGCCAAGCGCGGTCGCGTCCCACAGTTCCACGCGGACGCGTGAGAGGCGATCTGGTCTGGGTGCTCGACCGCGACCCTCCATCCAGCCGCATGACGCCTGCCTGAAATGCCCCGAGGCAGCTGGCGGAGCCGCAGTATTGGGCGCGTCGGAGCACTCTCGACAAAGCTCCGGTCTGTCGGGCGGTCGCCGGTTGACGTTGAGTATCGGGTTGCCTTCGCGGGTAGCGCTTGATCCACTAGTGGGGTGAGCGATGGCTGGACCGAACGGCTGGGCTGGGCATGGGATCTGATCAGCTATGATCCGGCTCGTCGAGAAGCAGCCCACCGCATCCTCGACGAGGCTAGGGTTGCCTACTCGGACGCGCTGGCCAGGTACAACGGGGCGTGGGGCCGGCCCGAAGCTCGAGCACGCACCGACGAACTGCGGACTGCCATGTCCCACCTGCTGCCGGAGGCGCTGTGGGCGTCACCGCCTCCACCTGATCTGGGTGTCTGGCCGGGTACGCCCTACATGCTGCTATACCTGCAGTGGGAACAGCGATTTGTGGGCGAGTGGACTTGGCACGCCAAGTATTGGAGCGCGAAGACCAGCATCCTGCGAGATCTGGCCCACCAGGTTCAGCGGCTGGACCAACGCCACCTGGCCGAACTGTCCGATCTGGTGCTGCAGGTCGTGGCCCGACCGCAGCGAGTCGGAGATGAGTGGTATGCCCGTCTTGCTCAAGTGCTGTCCCGGCAACCATTGTACGAGCAGCTGCTCGCGCTCGCTGAGAGCGAAGACCCGGGCATCCGGGAGCGTGCCGGTTATCTGCTACTGGTGCTGGACGGTGCGTTCCCCGGCCGGCCGAGCCTGCGGCAGTGGCAGCGGTACCTGCGCGAGCATCATGGCCGTGATCGGCACGTGCGGGTGCGGGGCAGCACCGGGGTGCCTTGGTTCGAGCGTGACGACGAGGTTCTTGTCCGTTGCCCTCGCTGCGACGGGCTGGCCTCGGTGCGCCGCGATCCGAACGCGCCCCCAGCGGACGGCCGAACCTGGCGTGCCTGGTGCACAGAATGCGATTACGCCGACGTACGCGTGACCCGCCAAGCCCGATGTGCCGGACCGGCAACCGAGCTGATCTTCGGTTACCCGCTGTGGCTGCAAGCCGAATGCCACGGCGGGCACCTGTTCTGCGTCGACAATCTCGAAAAGCTGGAGCGCTTCGACCGGTACCTGCGCGCACGGGTGGATCTTCGGAGCGGGGCGCAATACGGCACGGTGCCCGCGCAGACCTATCTGTCGAGCTGGATGATGCAGACCTCCCGCCGGTCGGAGCTGCTGGCTGTGATCGGTAGCCTGCGCGACAGCGTCCGCGAACGCAGTGGACGCTTTAATACTCAATCCGGCATGCCGCACGAGGCTCCTGGCTGAACCGGCATCAGGGCCTGCGTTCTTGTGCGGTCGCGCTGTGGGTCAACCCGGTCCGAAGTCCTGCGGGCTGAGGGCCCAGGTGAGTCCACCTCCGGCGCGTGCGCCACCATGGTCGCTCGCAGAGCCGAGGGCCGCACTATCAGAGTCTTGTCCGGTCGTGGGCTCAGTCTTTCAGCGTGCGAACGAGCTCCTCAGCCAACTGAACACTTCCAGCGGCGACGAACTTCTGGCGTCGTTCCATTGCGGCGGCGATGTCTTTCTGTGAGTGGAGTCCGTAATCAAGCGGAATCTGTTCTCCATCGAGGTCGACGATAATCCCGCCGGCGGCGGTCAGAATGTAGTGACCCGGCGCCAGGTCCCAAATCGCGAAGCCCTTAGCAAACTCGATCGTCGCGTCGGTGAAGCCAGCGGCGACGTGGCAGAGGCTCACAGAGCCGAAGTCCAAGCCGATACGCGCACGGTGCTTGCCGTCGGGGGCAGGGGCACTCAGGGCCTTCATCAACTCGGACTTGCGGCTGAGAGACATGAAGCGTTCGGCGGGCCTCATCAGAAAGTTCGTGACGATCGACTCTGACAGCCTTTTGGGCCGATGAGTCACTAGCCGTCGTCGAACACCATCCGCAGTCACCGCGTAGGCTCGGTCCTGCCCGTCTTCATCCTGGGACGCTACGTAAAGCCGCACATGGTGGTAGATGTCGCCAACCACTGCCGCGATTGGACGCGCGCGCGTGCGTGAGTAGGCCATCACGTGCGTATATCCGTTCAGCGCTCGAACGGCGAGTTCGCTCGTATCGAGCGGATCCACCAGGATGCATAGGTCCGGCTCAACCTCGCCGCCGACTACCTGGGGCTCGGCTTCCTCAGAAGCGTATACGAACGACCGAATACGAGACGCGAGCAAATCTCGATACCGGTCGTGCATCCAGAGATCGTGTCGCGACAGAAAGTTGTCGCCGTGCCGCCGGTTCTCACTCTCGTGATGCACACCAGAAAAGGCACTATCGATGAGTCTGGGGCGAACCTCAGACATGACCACTTGCACGATCTCGGCAAGATCATCCACTAGGCCCTCGGGGGTACTAGCAGGCAGCACGAGATCCTCCAGATTGGATCACCTGAGCAACTGGCGATTTACCGCGCGGGCTCATCGTAGCCGCGACGATGTCGTACTGCCTTCCGAACCCAACACAGGCGGCTAACGAGACGTGGTCTCCTCACCGTGCGGGAGATGGACTCCAAACCCACTCGAAGCGCGACCGCCGGCAGCGGAGAATACGCCAGAGGTACGCCTACGCCAAGACTGGTCCAGTATCAGCAGAAAGGGATGCGCCTACCGGTCCCGCCAGCTGAGCGGCGAAATCTCCAACGCAGCATCGGCGATGCGTCTGGCGGTCTCCGTGACCAACGCGCGGCGCGAGGAGTCGATCCAGCCCTGAACGGCGCCGTTCCCAGCGGTCCTGTACTCGACGGCCTGCAGGAGACATTCGAGTTTGTCGGCATCGTGCGCGCAGACTGCTTCCGTCGTGCTACGCGACTCGTATTCCGCCACCGCCTCCCGCACCGTCTTCCCAGCGCGGTCCGGCAGCGTCGCTGTTTGGTCTGCTGTGATGACCTGTGGCTCAGGACCGGTCAGGTACGGCCGCGCTGTGTGAGGCAGGTCGCCTGTGCGGGTCTCCTGCGAGTCGTGCCAGATCGCTAGGAGCGCCGCGCGGGCTGGGTCGCCGCCTTCCTCCGCCGCGATAAGTGCAGCAAGCTGAGCGACTCGCAAGCTGTGCTCGGCCACGGACTCAGGATCGCGGATGCCTGCGTGCCACCAACCCGCACGCCGTACGCCCTTGAGTACACCCATCTCGAAGGCGAACTGGGCGATTCCCGAACCGTGTGGTGCTGCGGCGGATTGGGAGGAGAGGTGTTCGTTCACGTGCTGCTCCTTGCCGTCACGAGAGCCTGAGCCCGTAGGTTACGTCAGAAACCTTCTGTCTCGCCGAGGCTGTCAGCCCTGCGGTGTCCAACATCTGAATCTTGCGCTGCGCGGCCATACGTGCCGACGGGTCTCCGGCGGCGACGTTCGGGCGAGCTAGCAAGAGTTGCCACAGCGTGTGAATGTATAGCTCCGCCTGTTCAGATGCGTTGTCAAGTCGATCGACGAGATGACGAAATAGGCGTGTACCGGCGGCGTGGCGTGGGTCGTTGGCTGCCATGAACGAGTCATCAGTGTAGGTATCGCTGGCCTCGCCGACCCAGTAGGCCCAATAGTTAAGGTTGGCGATTGCCTGTTCATCATCGCTCAAGCCGGTTGCGACGAAGTCTATCAATGGCTCTTGAAAGCCGTACCTCGCTAAGGCCACGGAGGCAGAGCGGACGGCAACCCACGCAGGAACGTCGTTCCTGGACCGGGCACGGTTGAGGGCGGCGCGATGTTCGTCAACAAGCCAGCCTGCGGTGGTGGGTTCTGAGTCAAATGCGAGAAGGTAAATAGCTTGTCGTCGAAGCAAGGCGTCGTCCGCTCGCCTTCGTTCATCAGCGATTTTCAATAGGTGAGAGAAAAGGCGCTGACGCTCGTCGGCCCCCAGTTCCGGATGCCGACTGCTTGGCCCTCGTCGAGTGGCGTCGATGTCGACCAGCCCAGCGAGCTGCGAGGGAAGCGAGCCTGTCAGTGGCCAAGTGATTAAGTTGGTCAAATCGCGTCTGTGGACGACAGCGGCGAGTGGGTGCCCAGTGCCATCGACTTTGGCTGACCCTCTCTTGATCGCGTAATCAAGCACGAGGTCTGCATCGACGGCATCGCGGAGCACTTCAAAGAGCTTGGGATTCGCCCCCCGATGAATCAGCTTTGCCCGGAGGTATGCGAGATCGGCGACGCGCATCGAGGTGACAGGTCGGCGGCCAGTTTCCCACCCCTGGATCGTCGCAACATCGACGTCGAGCAGTTCAGAGAGTTGGAACTGCGTCATTCTGAGTGACTCGCGGATCAACTTCATGAGGTAACCGCTGGTCAGCCCGCGTCTGTGCGGAAAACTATTACTGGGTTGCAGGGTTCCTGTTGGCGATCGCATGATCGTGACCCGATTCTCTGCCGCTGAGCTGCGGTAACTCGTACTGGCCGTCAGTCTACATGCGTCCGCCAGATAGATACGGTCCAAGGTGTTGCGGCGCAAGCGCGTGACGTCGTCGTGATTGCGAACGTCCACCTACCCAACGGTCAAGGTTGGTGGAGGCGGGAGGTGAACAATGCGTCATTTATGTTGCTCGATTCCTTGGAGTCGGCATGACGCCAGCGGGACTGCTGTGTGTGCGGAGGTCGTGATTGCACGGCGGGTCGGTCCACGTGGGGAGGTTATATGACGGTCGAGGTCACTGTCGTGATCAACGTGGATGATGTTGCCCCTGCTCCGGGACGGGCGTCATGATCGGCGTAGATGAGCTCCGGCCTGCCGACGATCTGTTCGTGATCGCGCTCGATCACCGGGCAGGTCGGCACACGGTCGCCGATCACACGCTGCGGGTGGGCCTGGCCGGCGGGCTGCTGATCGAGCTGATCATCGAGGGCTGCATCCAGCTGGCTGGAGACCGGCTCCAGGTTACCGACATGACGCCGGGTGACTCGGTGACGCTGCGCATCCTGGAACACCTCACAGCGGAGCCCGAACACACGCTGCGCACCTGGCTGCTATTCATCGGCAAGACAGCCGTCGAGGACATCGGCGAACGGCTCGTCTTGCGGCGGCTGCTGCGCAGGAACATCATCCGTCGCCTCCTTGGCTCGGACATCGTGCGGTGGGCGGCACCTAGCGACCGGCTCAGCGTCTTCCTGGACTGGCGTGGTCCTCGCCTGACGATGAAGCTCGGCGCTGGTCCGATCCCAGAGTTCAGCATCGCCACGCTACCCGACGCGAGCCTCGTGGCCCTATGCCATGCCATGGACCTGACCACGAGGCTGCTGCGCGATGCCGGACCCGACTCGCACGCCTACGTCGATCAGATCCACCGGCAGCTCGCCGACCAACACCCCGCGATCCACACGGTCGCCCAACGGGTCGGCGAGCTCGTCGGCACCAGCACCTTCACCCACTGATCTGCGAGACAGAACCCTCACGATTGGACACCCATGCCACCAACCTCCGCCCATAGCGTGGTCAGCCAGGCCCTGGCTCAAGACCGTCTCGGCGTGACCGGCGTCGCGCAGTTCGTGCTCACCTCGGCCGCACCGCTGCTGGTCGTCGCGGGCATCGTCACCACCGGCTGGGCAGTCACCGGCGTCGTCGCCGTACCGTTGGCATTCCTGCTGCTGGCAGTCCTGCTCGGGCTGTTCTCGATCGGCTACATGGCGATGGCCCGCCGCGTCGTCAACGCGGGCGCTCTCTACACCTACGCGACCTGGGGTCTGGGCAAGCCCGCCGGAGTCGCAGCCGGCCTCCTGGCTGTCTTGAGTTACAACACGATGCAGGTCGGCGCCTACGGCATGGCCGGAGCGGTCGCCACCGGGCTCCTGGAACAGCACGCGGGCATCACGGTCGCTTGGTGGAAATGCGCGTTGGTCGCATGGCTGCTGGTCGCCGTGATGGGCAGCCTGCGCGTCGACCTCAACGGCAAAGTCCTCGCCGTCCTGCTGGCCGGAGAAGTCCTGTTCGTCGCCGCTGCCGCGATCGCCGGGCTCACCCACCCGGCAGCCGGTCACGTGAGCGTCGCCGCGTTGAACCCGGCGCATCTGGCCACCGCCGGCGCAGGGGCCGTCCTCGCGATCGCCTGGACCGGATACGTCGGTTTCGAACAGGCCCCCGTGTACTCAGAGGAGTCCCGTAACCCGCGGCGGACCGTGCCGTTGGCGACGTTCGGCGCGCTCACGCTGATGGCGGTCGTCTACGCGGTGGTGTCCTGGTCGGTGTCGGTCGCGGTCGGCCCGGAGCAGATCGTGCCCGCCGCCCAGCAGCAGTCCATCGAGCTGCTGTTCACCGTCGCCGCACCGCTCGGGGACACCGTAGTGCTGATCGGGCACCTGCTGTTCTTGACCAGCCTGTTGGCCGGGCTGATCGCCTTCCACAACACCACCGCGCGCTATGGGTACGCCCTGGGCCGCTCCGGCGTGCTGCCCCGTGTTCTGGCCCGGACGTCGCTGCGCTCGGGTTCCCCGATCGCCGCGTCTCTGGCCCAGTCGGCGTGCGGCCTGGCCGTGATCCTGCTCTACACAATCATGGGCTGGGACCCGCTGGTGCAGATGATGTTCTACCTGGCCACCATCGGCGGCGTCGGCATCCTGCTGCTCGTCACCATCACATCGCTGGCCGTACTGGTCTTCTTCCTGCGCCACCGCGGCGCGTCCCTGCTGGCCACCATCGTGGCACCCGCCTTGGCCACGGTCGGCCTGCTCGCGGTCAGCGGACTCTGCCTGGCCCACTACGACACGCTGCTCGGCGTCGACCCGCACAGCCCCCTGCGGTGGATCTTCCCCATCCTGTACGGCGTCGTGCTGCTCGGCGGACTGATCTGGGGTCTTATGATGCGGGCACTGGGCATGCCCGCGTACGCGCTGATCGGCAACGGCGCGACCGTCGCCCCAGCCACCATCGCCGTCCAGCCCGCCCTCGGCGGTGCCCGATGACCACCATCATCGACGCCCCACCGGGAACGGGCGAAGACCGGACACTGGCCGCGATCATCGGCGAGGCGTTCAGCCACCTGGCCGTGTCCCGCCACCTGATCCCCGACCACGGTGCGCGAGCCGCAGTCCTAGCCCGGCATCTGGGTCAGAACGTCGAACTGGCCCGCGGCATCGGACGGCTGCTGACCGACACCGAGCGCCGAAGCGCCGCCGTCTGGCTCGCCGTGCCCGACACCGGCCTGCCCGACGTCGTCGGATATGAGCAGCGACGGGCCGCAGCCTGCGGCCCGCACACCGGCCGGTTCACCGAGTTCGAAGACCGCATGCACAAAAACCACCCGCTCGGCAAGCATCACTGGTACCTGGCACTGATGGCCGTGCACCCGGACCAGCAGGGCCAGGGCCTGGGCAGCACACTGCTGCGCCACCAGCTGGTGATGCTCGACCGTTCCGGACAGCCGGCCTATCTCGAAGCCGCCGACCCGCGCAGTAGGCGGCTGTACCTGCGGCACGGCTTCAGCGACCACGGCCAGCCGTTCGCCTGCGGCCACGCCGGCCCATTCCTGTGGCCGATGTGGCGCGAGCCCCGCACTGGCCAGCCCGCAACCTCAGCCGTATCGGCCTAGCTGGCAGCAGAGATGCCTAGGCCGTGCCGGTGCTGCCTGAACCATGACGAGCGTCCGCGGAGGAGACGATGACCATCCACGTCACACCCATGACGCTGCCGTGGGCGGCACCGGCACGGTACCCACTGGCACTGCGGTCGGCGCTGCGCAGCGTCACCAGGAAGCTCATGCGCGAACACCGGGCGGAGGCACCATCTGACATGCCGCCGCTCCAGCATCCGTTCGACCGGGCACTCGCGACCATCGACACCATCGACCTTTATGCCAGTGGTGCCCCGGTCTGGGCGCACATCGGGGGCCGGTGGCTGCCCGCCACCGTCGCCGCCACCACCGGCAGCTCCGCGATGGTCACCTACACAGTCCCCGGATCGGCCTATCGGACCGTCGAAACGGTCCACATCCGCCGCCTTCAGCTGCTCGACCGCCCTTCACTGCGACGCGGCCAACACGGGGGGCCGACTGACCCCAACGGGGCATTCGCTGGCGCTGCGCGAGCCACACCCGTGGTGCTGGATGCCCGCCCAGCAGCGGAAGGCGGCGCGAGCTGATGCGCATCGGATACAGCATGTGGGGTTTCCTCGGCAACGGCGTAGCCGACGCAGACGCTCCCGACGGCGCGCAGGCATACCGTCGTTCGTTCCTCGACCAGCTCCAAGCCCAACGTCACGAGGTCGTGCTGCTACAACGCAACCGGGACCGGCTCGACGCCGGCGACGACCAGCCAGGCTTCCACTGGGACCCGACCGGGCTACCGCGGCTCGACGCGCTGATCCTGGAATGGCGCTGGTCCATCGAAGGCCGCAACACCACCCCATGCGGCAGTCTCGGCCACACCTGCGACCTGCACCGGCAGACTGAACTGCTCGACCGGTACACCCACGATCGCGGCACACCCACCCTGATCTGGGACCTCGATCGGCGGCTGGCTGCCGACGATCCGCTGCGCAAGGTCACGAACGTCGCGGTCGGCGAGGTGGCGTTCCTGGCCACCCCCGGCGCGTATCGCCTGCCGTGCCCAGTCCCAGATCGGCGGCTCGACAGCGTCGACCCGAAGATACTGGTCCGTCGGGTCCGCGAGCCGTTGGTGTATGTGGGGCACCAGAACGACCGCGACGATCATTTCGGTCGGTTCTTCGCCCCGGCCGCCCACGTCGTACAGCATCAGGTGGTCGGCCGGTGGACCGAGACCCGGGCCTGGCCGCACGTCACGTTCACCGGCCCCGCCCCGCATCACACCATCGACCAGACCTACGGCCAAGCTCTGGCCACGGTGCTGCTGTCGCCAGAGCGTTTCTGGCGTGTCGGTCACATGACGACCCGCTGGTGGCAGGCGCTGCTGGCCGGCTGCCTGCCGCTCATTCCTGCCGAGACGCGCGGCACCGACCTGTACCTGCCTAGCGAACTGCATGTGCGCGACGGCCAGCAGGTCATCGACCAGATCGCCTGGCTGTGGAACCTCGCCGGAACCAAAGACCACATCGCACTGCTCGAAGCATGCCTGGCCCGACTGCAGCCGTACCGCAGCTCGAAAGTCGCCCGGCACGCGCTGCGGATCCTGCGAGACCTCTCATGAAACGCGCCGGCGTCAACGGCGCGCTCGGGCATGGCCCCAGGCGGCGTGTCCAGCGGTCCACCACCGGAGTTTGACCACGGCAGACAGCAGCATGCGTGCCGTTTCGAATCGCGATGACAAGGAGTGCCCGTGACGCAGGTCGACGCCGATCGTCCCGCCGAGTTGCGCGCCGCGCTGGTGCGGCAGCTACGTGCCCAGGCGATGATCACGACCGATGCAGTGGCCGCAGCCGTATCCGCGGTGCCGCGAGAGAGGTTCATGCCCGACAGCACCGACCTTGCCGACGCGTACGCAGTCGACACGTCGGTGGTGACCCGGCGCGACGAGCACGGCCGGGCGATCTCGTCGGTGTCGGCCGCCTACATCCAGGCCCGCATGCTCGAACAGGCCGGCCTGCAACCGGGCATGAGTGTCCTGGAGATCGGGTCCGGTGGGTTGAACGCGGCCTACATCAGCGAGATCGTCGGCCCGACGGGCAGCGTGACCAGCGTGGACATCGACCCGGAGGTTACCGGCCGCGCCATGGCCCTGCTCGACGCGACCGGCTACGGCAACCGGGTACGGGTGCTGGTCGCCGACGCCGAACACGCCATCGCGGACGAAGGCCCGTTCGACGCGATCATCGTCACGGTCGGGGCATGGGACATCGCCACCGCGTGGCTTGAACAGCTCAGGCCCGACGGCACGATCGTCGTGCCGCTGATCATGAACGGTGTCACCCGGACCGTCGGGTTCCGTCGCGACGGCGATCACCTGGCCTCCACGTCGATGGAGGTCGCCGGGTTCGTGCCCATGCAAGGCGACGGGCGCCACGAGGACACGATGTACCTTCTGCCAGACCCGTACGGCTTTCACGTGCGCCTGTCCGTGGACTCCTCGGCACCCGGCGACCTCGCCGAACTCGAAGCAGTGCTGGCGACCGGCCGGGCCGAGGCGTGGTCTCACGTGACCATCGGGCACGGCATCTCCTTCGCGAGCCTGCATCTGTGGCTCGCCTGGCATCTGGACGGGTTCTGCCGCGTGGCCGCCGAGGAGGGCACCGAGCTGGCAGCGCTCCAGCGGGGGAGTTGGTTCCCGTTCGGGGTCGTCCGGGGCGCAGGGTTCGCCTACCTCGTGGTCCGACCCGTCGCCGACGGCACCGGTGTCGAGTTCGGAGCGCACGCCTACGGCCGTGACCGGCACACCGCGGCCGAAGCGATGGTGCAGCAGATCCAGGCGTGGAACCGGCACGGCCGGACCAGCGAACCGGTGTTCAGCTACTGGCCGCACGGCAGCGATCGCACCGGTATTCCCGACGACGCGACCGTCATGCGCAAGGCGAACGGCGTCGTCACGATCTCCTGGCCCGCCGGCGGCTGACCTTCGCATCGCCTACGGATCAGGTGACAGGAAACCCCCTTCTCACTAAGGAGAGTGATGTCGATGGTTCCGGTGATGGAGCTGCTCGAGAACATCCACAGCGCCGCTGTCGAGGACGACTTCGTCCTCGACATGCGCGTGATCGAGGCAGCCACGCCGATGGTGGAGATGATGTGCAGCACCAGCGACGGCTGCGGCTCCACATGCAGCACCAGCGCCTGCTCCACATCGTCGTACGACCCGGCCTGACCGGCCGCCGACCGGCGCTCTGACGCTGGAGCCCGCGCCGCTGGCGGGCTCCAGCCCACCCCGATCTGGAGGCAATCCCCGTGCCCGCCACCCCCAGCCGCCTACGGCCGCGCGGCCCGGTCCTCGTCCGCGCCAGCACCGCACCCGGCGACCTCGACCTCGACCTCGCCGACATTCCGGTCGACGACGGCCTGCCATGGCTGCACACGCAGTGGGCACGGCCGCAGATCCGCGAGTCGATCACCCTGGCCAGGCCCAACCTGGCCCGCCGTATCGGGCAGCTGCTCGCGCACACCCGGCCCGATCCCGCCGACGTCCGGCGCGCAGTCGCCACTGTCGGCTCCTATCTGCTGCGCTGGCAGAAGCGCAGCACACCGTTCGGCCTGTTCGCCGCCGTCACCACCGCCCGGATCGGCCCCGCCACGGCCACGATCGGCGACCGCCACAGCGCGCTCGCCCGCGTCGACGCGGAGTGGATCGCTGCCATCATCCAGCGTCTGGAACAGGATCACGATCTGCGGTGCGGCCTGCACGTCATCGCCGACAGCGGCGGGTTCGTCCGCGACGGGCGGTATGTCATCGCCGCCCGCCCGACGCCCGGAGCATCAACACCGGGACGTCTGCGGCACGCCTCGATTGCCCGCACGCCCGCCGTGCGACTCGCGTTGTCCCTCGCGCGAACACCGACGAGATTCGACCAGCTGACCACCGACATTGCCGCCGCCTACCCGAGCATCGCCGTCACCCGCGTGCAGGCGCTGCTGCATGGGCTCGTCGACGGCGGTTTCCTGATCACCAACCTGCGACCGCCCACCACGGCAGTCGATCCGCTGGCTCATCTGCTCGACGTCCTTGCCGCCGCACCGACTGCCGGCGACACCGCAGCCGTCGCTCTCGCCGGCCAGCTCCAGCATCTGCACGACGAGCTCACCCGGCACAACCACGCCACCGATCCACATGAAGCCGGGCAACTGCGCGTGCGGCTCGCGGAGGCGATGGCCGGTATCGAGCCATCCACCCAGCATCAGCTCGCCGTCGACCTGCGCCTCGACGCCGACATCACCATCCCGCAACGTGTCATCGACGACGCCACCGATGCGGCGCACGTGCTGCTGCGCCTGTCGACGCAACCGTTCGGATCGGCCGCCTGGCTGGACTACCATGCCCGGTTCCGCCGCCGCTACGGACCGGGCGCCCTCGTACCGGTCCGGGACCTGGTCGCCGACTCCGGCCTCGGCTACCCGACCGGCTACCTCGGCGCGCCCCGCGCCCGGCCCGCCTGGCGGGCGATCACCGAACGCGACGTGTACCTGCTGGCGCTGATCCAGCAGGCGATGATCGACGGCACAGACGAAATCGTCCTGACCGACGCCGACATCGAACGCCTCACGGTCGGCGACCACACCACCGCCGTATCACCGCCCCGAGTCGAGATGGGCTTCGTCATCCAGGCCGCAAGCCTGGCTGAGCTGGAACGCGGCCACTACACGCTGCAGATAACCGGAGTCCCCCGGGTGCCGACCAGCATGGCCGGCCGGTTCGCACACCTACTCGGCGCGGCCGACCGCCAAAACCTGATCCACTCCTACACCGCAGACGGCCAAGAGGGCGACGATCCGCTGGTCGTGCAGCTGTCGTTTCCGCCACGCCGCGTGCACAACGACAACGTCGTCCGCGTCGGCAGGCTGTTACCAGACGTGGTGGCCCTGTCCGAGTACCCGGACATGCCGACGATCACGGTGGACGATCTGGCTGTCACCGCCGACGCCGAGCAGATGTACCTGGTGCACCTGCCGACCGGCCGCAGGGCGATCCCGCACATCCCACACGCCCTGGACATCGTCGCCCAGACCCCGCCGCTCGCGCGTTTCCTGGCCGAGGTCGCCGACGCCCGCAGCGCCGTGTTCGGCCCGTTCGACCACGGTCCGGGTGCCCGGAACCTGCCCTACATCCCACGCATTCGCCACCGGCGGACGATCCTGACCCCTGCACGGTGGCTGCTGACCGCCGCCGACCTGACCGCCACGGCGGATGTCGCCGGATGGTCGAAGGCGCTGGACACGTGGCGGACCCGATGGCATGTTCCCGCGCGGGTCGTGGTCTGCGACGGCGAACTGCGGCAGCCGCTCGACCTCGAGCAGCCGTTCGACCGGCAGCTGCTGCGTACTCGTCTGGCCCGCGCTGGCCGGCTGGAGCTGCGCGAGGACGCCCCAGAGAGCGGGTTTGGCTGGATCGACCGTCCTACAGAGTTCCAGCTCACGCTGGTGCCGGCGGCGCCACCATCGCGGCCGCTGCCGACTACCGCACCGGCCGGACGCACGCTGTACCCCGGCGCGTCCGACGTGCTGCACATGCAACTGGTCGGCAACCCGGCCCACTTCGACCACATACTCACCGAACACCTGCCACGTCTCATAGAGGCGCTGATCCCGGACGGCGGTGTCTCCTGCTGGTGGGTGCGTCGCCACCGCGACGCCATCCGCGTCGAGGCCGACCAGCACCTGTCGGTGTTCCTCCGGCTTACCTCACCCGCGGCCTACGGCGCCATAGCGGCGAAGGTCGGCCAGTTCGCCGCCGGCCTGACCGGGCGCGGCTTGTCCGGCAATCTCCGGCTCGCTGCCTATCACGAACATCCCGGCCGCTACGGGCACGGCCCTGCCCAGCAAGCCATACAACTCGTGTCGTTCGCTGACACCGAGGCTGCGATCTGCCAACTGCGCGCCGCCGCCCACGTCGACACGGCGACAGGTGCGCAGGTGTGGGCGCAGGCGCTCGCGGCGGCGTCGATGACCCGGATCGCCGCCGCACTCGCCGACAACGCCGCGATCGGCTACCGGGCACTGCTGACATTGCTTCACCCAGACAGCGGACCCGCCGCCCGGATCCTCACCGACCTCGCCCGCACGCTCGCCGACCCTGCCGACGATCACCACAACCTCCGAGCGCTGCCTGGCGGCGCCACGGTGGCCGACGCCTGGCAGGCCCGTGACATCATGCTGCGGGCGTACCAATTGAGCCTGCGCCCGCAACGAGAACCACTCAGCGTGCTGCGCACACTGCTGCACGAACACCACATGCGCGCCGTGGGGCTCGAGCCCAGCTTCGAACGCGCCACCAACCACGCCGCCCGCACAGCCGCCCTGCTGTGCCTGGCCCGCATCGAGAAACCATGAACACCCCCGACACCGCGACGCCAACTGTCATCGGCAGCAGCGACGCGCGACGTCAGTCAATGACGAGCGGACCGATCGGCCTCGCGCTGCTGGCGATCGAGCAGGCGCACGACGGCACTGGCGACTGGGCCGCCGTACGGAAACAGATCAGGTTTGTGACCGACGGACCCATTGATGCGGGAACGCACGCCAGCCTCTTCTACGGTGCGCCTGCCGTCCTGTTCGTGCTCCACCAGGCGTCGGCAGACGACCACGGCCGCTACGCCACCGTCCGCACGGCGCTGACCGGGCACGTGCGCCGCATCATCCGTGACCGGCTTGCTGATGCGAGCCAACGGCTGCATGACCGCCGGCCCGCAGCCTTCGACGAGTACGACCTGTTCTACGGCCTCGCTGGGCTCGGCGCACTGCTCCTGCAATGCGCACCCGGCTGTGACGAGCTCGGCGACCTGCTCACCCACCTCGTGCTCCTCACGCAGCCGCGCGTCGACGACCACCAGACCGTGCCCGGCTGGTGGGTCGCCCACGATCCCGACCCGACCTTGCCCACACCCGGCGGCCACGCCAACCTCGGCATGGCCCACGGCGCCGCCGGACTCCTCGCCCTGCTCGCACTATCGATCCGGCACGGCCGACCCGTCGACGGATGCCACGAGGCGATCACCACCCTGACCGGCTGGTTCGACCGGTGGCGGCAGTACAGCCCGCACGGCCCGTGGTGGCCGCAATGGGTCACCCGCGCCCAACTGCGCAGCGGACGCATCGACAACAGCCCACCCGGCCGCCGGTCATGGTGCTACGGCACCCCCGGCATCGCCCGAGCCCTGCAACTCGCAGCCATCACCACCGGCCAAGCAGACCGGCAACGCGAGGCCGAAGCGGCACTGGCCGGCTGCCTGACCGGCCTCCGCCCCCATCCAGCAACCGACCTCGGGATCTGCCACGGCCTGGCTGGGCTCTACCAAACCGCCTACCGGGCCGCCCAAGACGCGCTCACACCCACCATCGGCAGCCGGCTCACAAGCCTGGCCGACCAGCTCACCCACATAAGGCCACCTGACGCGGCCGGCCTCCTGATCGGAAAGAGCGGCTTCGACCTTGTCCACCACAGCGTGCGCACCGGCGCACCGCCCCAATCCAGGTGGGACACATGCTTGCTCATCCACTAGGCCTAACCGCGGACAATGCCGCCGCACTCGTCGAAGCCGTCCTCGCCGGAGCCCCCACCGCCACAGTCGCCGCCGACGCGGGTATCGACGCCGTTGACCTCGACGTCGCCGTGCAGACCTACCGGATCGCCGGAACAGCGGCGCTGCTGAAGGTTCATGACGACCAGTGGTTCCACGCCTATGTCGAACCATCAGATTGGGAAACCGCCGAGGAGGTGCTCGCCAGGGAGCTCGCGCCCCGCCTGGAGCACCTTGACGGCGGCCGCGCACGCTGGTGGTTCCTGCGCAAACACCCGCACTGGCGGCTACGCGTCCACATCAGCAACCACCGCACCGTCGAGGCCACCCTCGACCTGCTCGTCGCGATGCGCCACATCGCCGGATGGCGACCAGGCGTCTACGAGCCCGAGCAGGCAGCATTCGGCGGCCCGACCGGGATGGCCATCGCCCACGACCTGTTCTGCGCCGACAGCCGCGGCCTACTCGCGCACAGCCGCGTCGACCCGGCGCCCAACGGCCGCCACCAACTCTCGCTGCTGCTGATCCGAACCCTTCAACACCATGCGGGGCTTGACTGGTACGAGATCGGCGACGTCTTCGCCAAGGTCGCCCAAATGCGACCCGCCCCAGGCGCCGCCGACCACCCCATCATCGGCCGACTCGCCGTCCAGCTACGGCCACTGCTCGCGCTACCCGACCAAGCCCGAACCGGGCTGTTCACCGCCCCCGGGCCACATGCCAACGCCGAAAGCTGGCATGACGCGTACGCCGTCGCCGGCCGTCGCCTCGCGACCGCGGCAGCGGGACTGCGCCTGGAACGCGGCCTCCGCGCCACCATCGCCCAACTGGTGATCTTCCACTGGAACCGGATCGGCCTGTCCGCCCACGCCCAAACCGTCCTCGCCCACGCCGCGACCACCACCATCCTGCCCCGGAGCTAACCTCGTGGACCACCACACCGCCCTTAACGCAGCCGCCAAACGGTTCCCGCTGCTCGGCCGCCCACGCCCCGACTGCCCACCGCTACGGGATCGCATCGCCGAAGTCACCAGGGCTGCCGACGACGCCGTCGCCCAAGGAGCCGCCGGGTTGCCGGACGCGGCGCACGCCCTCAACAAGGCCGCCCTCATCGCCAGCGACGGCGGCGAAACCGACCTCGCCCACACACTGTGCTGGCAGCACATCAACGCCTACCGCACCACCAACAGGCCGCTCACCACCGCCGAAGCACAATACATGCTCGAACCCGTCCTCAACCTTGCTCGGCTCCGACTCCGCGCTCACCAAGGCGAACCGGCCCTACACCTGCTCCACGACATGCACCAAGCCATCGCCCAGCACACCGACCTCACCATCGACGGAACCGTGCTCCCGATGGCCAACCTCGTCGGGGACCACGCCGACCGCCGGACGCTGCGCACATGGACCTGGCTCCAACTGCTCGGCGAAGGCATCCGCGCCCTCGTTCTGGCCGGTCGATGGAACGACGCCGCTCACCACGCCCACACCCTCAACGGAGTCGGCGCACACCTCATGGACGGACGCCAAGCCGCCATCGTCGCCGCCTGCCTCGACAGCAAACTGCACGACGCGCGGACGCTGCTCGCCGAGGCCACCCCGACCCAGCCCTGGGAAGTGCAGGTCGCCTCCTGTCTGCACGCGATGACCAGCGACCCCGCGAGCAGTCTCACCGCCCACCATCTGGCTATCGCCCGGCGAGGCCTCGACCAGCCCAGCCCCGGCGCCAACTACGCCTCCTATCGCGCCAAGCTCGGCCTCACCGTCGCCATCCTCACCAGTCCCATCGACGCAGGTGGGGCCGGCGAAATCGTGCACCGATTAGCCGTCGAAGCGATCGCCACGGCAGACGGCTACGCAGCCCGCGACGTGCTTCTGTTCCGCGAACCCATCGACGGCATCACCACCGACCAACATGCCGCCCTAGAAGGCATCGTCCAACGGGCAGGACTCGGTAAAGGCCAGTTACGCCCGGCACAGCAGCAGGACCTCGCCAGAGTCGCCGCGACCTCGGCCAACGTCATCCAGTACGCACTCAACGCGGCAGCGCCCTAACCCGGTTCCGCCGCAGCGCACGTTTCCGGGTCTCCTTCCGAGCCGTTCTCTACGTCCGGCTGCTCACCCCGGTTGAGCGCGATGCATTACCCCGTCTTTTGCCTCCGATGTGCAACGCCAGGACCGGCCTGCACAGTGCGGCCGACGCGCACCACTCATCGTGGCAATCGCTGACTGCACCGATCCCGCCAAGACCCATCCAACGACACAGGAGCCGACGTCATGACCGCCCTACCGCTGAACAGGCGGAATCACCGACTCCCAGCCACCCCAACCGTGCGGAGCGTGCTGTGAACCACGAGGAGCCTTCCGCTGGCACAATGGTCGCGACGGCGCGCAGTATGTGGTCGGCATATGTCCAGGCCTGCATGCAGCTTGGC
The DNA here is from genome assembly GCF_040682475.1 of Hamadaea sp. NPDC051192. NCBI lineage: Bacteria > Bacillati > Actinomycetota > Actinomycetes > Micromonosporales > Micromonosporaceae > Hamadaea > Hamadaea sp. NPDC051192. Next base: position 50,172 of record NZ_JBFBAZ010000007.1, on the reverse strand, counting down.
CGGCAGCTGGCCGCTCATCGGAAGCACGCCGGATGGACGCAGAAACACCTCGCCGCCGTGATGCGGCGCAGTATCTCCGCGATCGGCGCCGCCGAGAACGGCCACAACCCCCACGACGCCGGCTTCTGGCGCACCGCCGACCTCCTCCTGGTCACCGGTGGCACCCTCGCCAAAGCCTGGGTTGCTGTCGCGCAACTCAAACAAGCAGCCAACGCCCAGGCCACCACCGAACGACTCCGCAAGCAGGCTGACCTCATGTCCAAGGAACTGGACAAGGAGTGCCGCAACCCAGCCGACTGCCTGTGCCTGGTCGCGGTCGCCTACTGGACCGGCCGCGAGATCCGCGCACTGCGCGTCGCACTGCGACACGGCTTCCCCGACTGGGCGAACCTGTTGGACGCCGATCTGGAGACCGTCTACGGCTGGGAGAAACCCCACGCCACCATGCCACGCCTCGAGCACCAGCTTCTGCTCGACCGGCTGCTCGCCGACGCGCCAGTAGACGCCCGCGCACGATTCCGGCAACTCGTTGCCGCCACCCCGCGACCGCGCATTCAGCCGCAGCAGCCCGGCGTGACCGCCGATCAACGCGCCCAACAACGCCGAGCGGTTCCGTCCGAAGGCGTACCGCACGAGTCGACCCGGCCCTGATCCGAGTCCGTCGCCCCACCCATCTGCGCATTCACTGCACCCGCCGCGAAAGCGCGGCGACGCCAGCACGCGCGTCACTCGCGCCGCCGGCACACGACCCCAACACCCCAGCGAGCTGAGCCGCGCCCACCACAACCTCGAGCGCCACGACGCCACGACGCCACGACGCCCCGGCGCCCCGCCGCTCGGCGGCGGTACTTCCTCATACCCAGCCGTTAACCAAGCCCGGAGTGCCGATGCCCACCGCCAATACGCCACCACCCGACCCTGCCGAGCAGCCACACAACCTCGGCAACCCCACGCCTCCCACCGCGCCCACCGTGTCCGGCTACCGCGTCCTGATCTGGGTACTGGCGGGGATCGCGACGGCTATGAGCGTGCTCGCCACCTGCACCGCGACGATCGCCATCACCCACCCCTGGACGTCCCGAATCACCCCCATCACCGTCGCGAGTCCGACCGTGGCAACCCGCGCCGCTGAATCCGTCCAAGCCGACACCGCTCGTCAGCTCGCCCAGATCATGACCGTCCTGATCACAGCCGCCGACTATCCCCAACCCACAACGGGCAGGGCACATTTCACCACCGCCCCGTGCCGCTACCACACCAGCATCTACCGGATCGCCGGCTTCGACGGCATCCCACTGCCGCTCAACCAGATCCCGACGGCAGCGACCGCCTTCCGCGACGGCATCACACACGCCGGATACATCGTGGACAGCACCACCTGGGGCGACCACAACATCATCCGCATCCACTTCCACACCCGAGGCTTCGAAGCCACCCTCGCCAACGGACCACCCGTCGCCAATATGGCAAGCCTGAGCATCTACCTCATGTCCGACTGCTACCGCAGCCCCGACGGCGTTTTCCCGCTGGTCGTTGGAGCTCCCGCTCGGGGCCGCCGCGCAGAACCGCAGGGTCACCAGAACGCGCCCAAGATTCTGCCGCGTCCGCGTCCGCGTCCGCATCCGACGGCGACGATCGTTGGACGGCAACCCTCGTACCCCGTGGTGCGCGGATCGTCAGCGGCTGCTGGCCGTCTGGATCCGCGACCTCGAATCGAGATGGTCCCACAGCGAGCGCGAAGACGAGCCGGAGGACGCTCGGGTGCTGGGCAGCTACGCCGAATATCGCCAGCTGGCTCGAGGGACACCTCAAGGCTTACATCTTCTGGCCCCAATTCCGGCGTCTGAGGCGGACAGACGAAGCTCTCCCTGATCTCCAAAGACGGATGGCATGATGGCAGCCATGCCGATCCCAGCCGCCGTTCCCATCGCAGGCGAAGGCAGCGACCACCTCGCCGAGCTGGGCCGGCACGCTCGCGGCCAGCATCTGGCCTACGTCGCTCACGGCTACCCCGACGATCACGATGGGGACTACCGGCGCCCAGGCTTCTGGATCGCCACACTCCACACCTTCACCTTTGACGGTGCGCACCTGTCGACCACAGTGATTCCCGTGCCCGCCGGTGAACTCGGACACAAGCGCGCATCCAGTTACGACACAGCGCGTAGCGAACTTGCGACGCTGCTCGAACAGCTCGGTGGACGGGAGAACGGACCAATCGCTGTTCAACCGTTCCTGGGCAGCCGTAGCGGGTTCAGCGTAGGCCTCATCGCGTACCCCGAATACGACTGCGCCGATATCAAGCACCTGGGGATCAGGTTCAGCGATCCGTGGGACGGCGGCTACGACACCTGACAACGGGCCCGCCTTGCCTTCGCGACCCGGTTCCTTTCCGGTGCTGATGAGATGCCGCCCGGAGGAAGCGCCTCATGGCTCGCCGGCTGAAGCGCCCAGCGGGCCATGATCATCCGCGTTGGATTCTTCGTTCCGCGGGTTGCCCTCCAGCAATGGCACACGCGCCCCACGCCGCCGCGTGCGGGTCCGCCGCCTCCGCGAGAAACTCTTCCACTGTCGCCACCGCATGATCTAACCAGTAGGTCTGGCCGTCCTCCATCTGACCTGCTCAGAGACAAAGCTGGACTGCCGTACTGGGGCCAATTGCCTGCGCGGGCCGCGTGTGCTCCGCCTGCGGCCGGTGCGCCTTAACCAGCTTTCAGGGATGCCATCCGGCAGGTGGTGGAGCATCGTTCCGACACCGAAGACGGGGGAGCGGCTGTCCGGCGGCGTCGCGGACCTCGCGGTACTGGCCCGTTTCTAAGGTTCTTCTCAGCCTGACTTTCCGCTGCCCTCGACGACGGTGGTGTTGACGCGGTGAATCGTCGTCAGTAGCGCATTACAGCGCGGGTGAGCTGCGGAAGCTCGTGAGTTCGCTCAGTAACGGAGGCGGTCAAACGCGGGTCGCAGGCTCGCGTGTCTGGCCCGGGTGCCGGCATCGGGTGATCGAGCGCCTGGGTCAGGTTCTCGATGTCGATCAAGTCGAAGTGGTCGCTTCCGGGGATGATCGCGAAGCTGAGCCGCTCGTCCTGAAAGTCCTGCAGCGCGTTCAGGTGCGGCTGATAGTCGTCGGACAGCAGAACGCGGATGTGGTCGGCGAAGTGTTTGACCGTTGCCAGTCGCTTGCCGAATAGCTCGTATCCGTCCGGTTGCCAGTAATTGACGGCGTCGGTGGACAGCCGATGCAGGTGGCGCATGTCCTTGCCAAGGATCTTGCCGAGGTAGGTGATGATCGCCTGGAACGATGCCATGCTGGCGGGCAGCGTGGCGATGCGCTTGAGGTCGGCCAGGGGATCGTCGGGGTTCGCGTTCGCCAGGACTCGGGAGATGGTCATCGTCGAGTGGTTGATGTTGGGGTCGAGCAGGACCGCTGAGGCGATGCGTGCCGGTTCGCCAGCGTGATGGGACCAGTAGTCGGCCAGCCGGATGATCATGTCCGCGCCGAGCGAGAAGCCGACGAGGACCAGCCGCGCGGCAGGGTGCTCGCGTTGCAGCTCCGCCAGCAGGGCCGACAGATACTCGGCATGCTGCTCGAAGGTGGCCGGTTCCAGGTCCTGTGTCGAGCCGCGGTCGAACCCGTAGAGCGTGACGGCGACACATCGCTGATGGCTTTCGCGCAGGTATGGCAGGTAGTCCTCGGCGTCGAGACCGAGGCCGTGTAGAAAGACGATCAGCGTGTCGGAGTCGACGTCGGTTCGTTCCAGCGTCCGAAGCGGCACCTTATTGGATCCCACTTGGCGAGTGAGTTCTACCGGCTCTGCTGCTGTTGCCATAGCGGCGACCTCTGTCGATTACTGATGCCCGACATTGTGCGTGACATGCACTGAGACGACGAGAGTGATGTCATGTGTAGTTTGCCAGTCGCGCTGAGCTGTGCAAACACCAAGGCGGGTGACGGAGTGTCGTCGTAACGTCGGACTATAGACATCGACAGGCCCAGTCTGGCACATTATTCAAACCCATGTATGTCAATGTAGCGCTCTGCTGTGGGGTCTGGCGCGAGGAGGATGCTGGTGTTAACTGCACTCCCCGAGCGTTACGCAGAGCAGTGGATCATGAGCGAAGCGTTCGGTACGTCGCATGTAGGGCGCACCGGCCTCGAACTCGAATGGATCGTCATCGACGACCACCGCCCCCACCATCGGCTCACCCCAGCCGAGATCACCGCCATGCTCGGCTCCCCGCACAACCTCGCCGGCAACGTCCTCACCTTCGAACCCGGCGGCCAACTAGAGCTGAGCACACCACCGGCGCCCTCGCTAGCCGACTGCATCGACATCGCATGGACCGGCGCCACCCGAGTGCGCGCCGCGTTGGCGCAACACGACGTACGCCTGGCCGACGAAGCCATCGACATCCGCCCACCGCGCAGGGTCGCCGAGACCGCCCGATACGCCGCACTGGAACGCCGCTACGACACGTTCGGCAGCTTCGGCCGGATCATGATGTGCAACTCGGCGTCCGTCCAGATCAACATCGACGCGGGGGACACCTCAGGCGGATGGAGCGATCGCCAGCGTCGATGGCACAAAGCCAACCTCCTCGGCCCGACCCTGGTCGCCATGTTCGCCAATTCGGCCCGCGCCCCCTGGGCGACCGGCCGGTCCGTGCGCCAGCTGCTGCGCATGCAAACCGACCCCAGCCGCACCGACCCGCCGGCGTTGTCGGGGGACTGCCTGCACGACTGGTCCCGGTACGCGCTCGACGCGCACATCATCGGGATCCTCGACGACGACGATCGGCAATGGCGCCCGCCGCCCGCCGGCCTGACCATGCGGTCCTGGCTACGCGACGCCACGCCACGGCCCGCGACACTGCAAGACCTGCAACGGCATCTGCACACCCTCATCCCACCCGTGCGGGCCCGCGGCTACCTGGAGCTGCGCATGATCGACGCTCAAGCGGGCGACAACTGGACGGTTCCCGCCACCGTCGTCGCCGCAGCGTTCGACCATCCCCCGACCGCCGAACTCGCCGACGACCTGGCAGCCAAGCTGGAGCCTGCCGATCGCGGCGGGTGGTCCGCTGCCGCCCGGGTAGGCCTGGCCGATCCCACGCTCGCGGCCACCGCGACGGCGCTCATGGACCTCACGCTGACAGCGCTGCCCGGCCTGCGGCTACCCGCACCCGTCGCCGACATCGTCAGGAGCTTCGCCCACCGATACACGTTCCGCGGCCGCAGCCCCGCCGACGATCGGATCACCCCATGACCCGCACCGCACCTGCCCACAGCGCGCCGAAGCGCCGACGATCCTCCGACTCCGCCAGCCGACACGTGGCAGGCGGTCATCCCCGCAGGAACGCCACCACCGACGGTCCGCGCGCCGGCCCGCCCCACGCCGACTGCGGGCAGATCACGATCACGAACCTGATCCGCATCCGCCGGCCCGACACCGCCTCCGCCACATGCCTTCCGCCGAACGGGCAGACCAGTGTCGACCCTGCCCCCGCCCGGGTTCGGAGCCGACGCCGGGCGGCCACCTGCCATGCGCGGTCGCGGCCCGTCGGTGCGCGACGCCGCTTGCCGGCGTGGGCCGGTGCCTGCGGCTCCCGCGCCGAACCGCCTCGTGTCGCGCACCCGGCGCCGGCCAACCAAACCTGACGGGGATTCGCCATGCTCACCCCTCACCACGCCTCGATGTCGGCCACCCTCGCCCAGATCGTCGGGCACCAGCAAGGCCACCACGGCTGGAGCCAGCTCTACGCAGCCCTGCACCACCTGCACCGGCTGCAGCATCCGCCACTGCGGCGGCTCCTGGAAACCTGCTGGCAGCGCCGCCCGCACATCAGCGACGTCCACCTGATCACCCTGCTCAGCATCGCGGTACGCGACCTCGCCCTACGCCACGGCGACCACATCAGCGTCTTCAGGCCGGACCTGACCATGCCGCAACGGTCGGACCTGCTCGCGAATCTCCTCACCGAACACGAGGACAGCCTGGCCGACGCCGCCAGCGACCACTCCAACTCGTTCACCGGCGCCCGCCGCTTCCTCGTCCCGCAACTGCTGCTCGGCCACTTCGCCGCCCGCCACAACCTGACCGATGTTCGCTACCTCGACCTGGGCACCAGCATCGGCCTCATGCCGCGGCAGCTCAACAGCCGCACCGTCTTCGAACAGTTCGCCCCCGACCTCACCTGGCGCCCCGGCCAACCCGCCTACGTGGACATCCCCCTCAGCGCCCGCTACGGCGTCGACGCCCACCCACTGCCCACCCTCGACTGGATCCGCAGCTGCTACGGCCCGTCCACCTACTACCAGGACCGGTTCAGCGAACTGCTCTGGTCACTCGACCAAACCGCCGACGTGCACGTCGACATCAACGCGCTCAACATCCTCGACCTGCCGCGCCTGGCCCGCCACATCCGCGACCGGCAGATCAACGCCGTCACCGTCAGCATGGTCCTGTACCAGTACGACGACATCACCCGCCGCCGCGTCATCGCCGCCGTCGTCGAAAGCCTCACCACCCCCGGCATCCTGCTCACCATGGAGCCCGCCCACGGACTGCTCCAACCCGGCTGCCACATCGACGCCTACCTCGCCGGCTCGCACAAGCCCATCCCGGTGGCCGCCGTCAGCGACGCCCACTTCATCGGCCACGCCACCGCCGAACCGGGCCTGGCCCACATCCTCGAACCCACCATCTCGAGGAGAAGCGCATGAACCCCCAACTGCCCGGCATTCCAGACCGCCGGCCACCGGGCAGCACCCGCTACATCTGGCTCGCGATCAGCGCCGCCGGCACCACCGCCAGCTTCTTCATCAACCTCTACATCGACACCGTGCGCCAGTGGGTCGAATGGACCTGGGCCCGCGTCGCGCTGCCCTGGGTGCTGTACTCGCTGATCCTCATCGGATGCTGCTTCGGCGTCTGGCGCGCCCGCGGCCGCATACTGCAACGCCGCTGGGATGCCCGCCGCATCGTCGAACGCAACCTGTCGATCTACCCGCACATCTTCGACGACGACCTGCCCGACGACACCAGCGTCATCGGCCGCAAAATCCACTACCTGGAACGGGTCACCGACTCGCCGATCCTCGTCATCTGCCTCCACGGACTCGGCCTCGACGCCAGCGACTACCGCCGCTACATGCACACCGCCACCGAACACACCGTCGCCATCACCCAATACGGCTTCAACGTCTTCGAAGCGAAAGACCCCCGGTACAAGCCGATAAGCCTCACCAGCCACGCCGAGCTCATCTCCGGCGTCATCCGCCACCTGCAGCACGCCAACCGCGCCAAGAAACTCATCCTCGTCGGCTTCTCCCTCGGCGCCGACCTGCTGCTGAGACTCACCGAACTATGGCGGGAAGAACCGGACCGCCAGCCCGCGGTGGCCGGCATGCTCCTGCTCGACCCCAACATCAACCACTCGACCATGATCGTGTCCTCCGGGGTGTCCCAACTGAGCACCGCCGACCCCCTGGCTGAACTCAAGCGCATCGCCAACCTGCCCCACACCCTGGTCGAGTTCCAGAACATCACCGAATATCTGCACAAGATCACCGTGAAGAACCTCGACCAGGTCCGCCAGTTCGCCGCCGACATGTACGCCTACTGGGAACCCGACGGGCACTACGACCGGTTCCTCGAACGCATCGGCCGGCTCAGATCCGTGTGCCCCAAGATCAAAGTCGTCTTCTCGGTCCACTACGAAGACCACTTCAACGACATCGTCTCCCTCGCGCGGCAGCGCAAACTCAACCGAGACCTGTTCACCGTCGAAGCCGTCGACCACTTCGACTTGCTCGACGAAACGCTGCTGCGACGCGAAGTGGCTGCCCTGGCCGCCACCGGTTTCGCCGGCCAGCGATCAGCCACGAGCCGCCCGTAGAGGCCATGAGGCCCGGACAGGATGACCGGCCCGGCAGCCTCGCGCGCGGTCCCGCCGCATGTGGCGGCACTCCTATCCCGACGAGGTCGGCGAGATGCTGCTTGGGCATCGAGAGAGCATCCTCGGCTCGTGGATCTACACGAGCCCGTCAGGCGTAAATCGGTCCAGAGCCGGCGCGACCAGTTCGCTCAGGAGTGGACGGCGACGACGCCCAGCTGGTGCTCACAGTTCTGGAACGCGTTCACCGGGGGCCGGGCTTGCGCCGCTGTCGAGGAAGTACATGTACGCCCGCAGGTAATCGGCGAGGCCGCCCTCGACGTAGGCAAGATAGTCTCTGAGCCCGCCTGCGGCCTCCCGCTCATCGGCGCGCGTCGAGGCACTCCACTGCCCATGCTTCACCGTGATCCACTCGCGAAGGCGCTCGCGCTCGCGCCACCACCCCCGCACCAGGCTCGGGCTCCACTGGGCATCGCCGTCGCACGCCCAACCGGCCCAGGGGTCCTGCTGCATGGCGACGACCACATCCCGGAGCTCTTCGACGGTCTGCGGCTGGCGATACAAGAACTCCTGCTCGTATTCGATGTCGTCGCCGTACAGAACGTGCTGGGGCGCGTGAAGCCGCCCGACCCAGCAGTTGTCTGTCATCGCGCCGTAGAACGGGCCAGGCACGTTGCGCCAGTTGCGTTCGCCCCAAACGCCCTTCAAGAAATCATCGCGTGAAGGCCGCAGACCGTGCGGGAGCAGCGAGCTGATGGCCGCGTCGAGATGGGGCATGGGATCCCAGTACCGCACGGTGTTCTCGGCGCTCATCATGGCATCGTAGAAGCTCCAACGTGGCGGCCGGCATGCGCACTGAGCGACGCACTCAGGCGAGTAGTTCCAGCGGACGCGCGTCGATGCCCCAGGTCCCGTGGCGTGCAGTGACCAGCGCAGATCGGCAGTTGCGCCTGGGGAGTACGACCGGCGTCGCGCGCGATCAAGTCGGCGAGTTCGTCCTCCGGTTCGGCAACCACGCCCCGCCGTCGCGTATGAGTTCCGTTCCGCTCGGTGGCGGCAGCGCTCCACGAACCGGCCGTCAGCCGATGCGGACGTTCCCATCGCCGCGCGGCACCGGGCAGCGAGCTTGCGGTGACGTCGGTGTGCAACGGAGGAGCGTGCACCGCGCCCCCACCGTCACGCTCCATCGCGTTGCGCCCCCCGGTGGGGCGCCGGGTCGGGTTCGTCTACCCTTCCGCGTGTGTTTGAGGGTGTGCGTCGTTGGTTTTGGCTGGCCGGTGCGGGTGTGGTCCTGATCGTGGTCAGCGTCTTCCTGCTGTGGCCGGATGGGGGCGAGGAGCCGCGGGCGCGGGAGTATCGCGACGTGACCGCTTGCCTGCTGACCGATTCCGCCGGAGTGCAGTCGGCGGAAGTGAACCCGGTGTGGGCGGGGATGCAGGACGCGTCGCTGAAGACTCTCGGTCAGGCGCGGTACCTGTCGATCGGTGGCGATCAGGACGTGGCTAATGCGCGTTCGTACGTCAATACGCTGATTCTGGGCAACTGCGCGGTCATCGTCGCCGCCGGAAGGCTGCCGGTGCAGGCGGTCGCCGCCGTGGCGCGTGAGCATCCGAACCAGCGGTTTGTGATCGTCGTGTCCGGCGGCTCGACGCCGGCGTCCGATACTGGCAATGTGTCCGTGATTTCCGCCTTGGACCCCGATGCGACGAGGGTGGCAGTGAGCAGCAGCGTCGCGCAGACGCTGAGCCGACCGTGATCAAATCGTAGTCCCGGCGGCCTGAACAGCTCTTGTGCGCCGGCTGTGTGAGGCCGAAGAATCTCCTCCGCCAGTCTTGGTTGATCATGGGGGAGTCGCGTCATGCGATCTTGGCCGCGTCGTGTCGTCTTTGTGGCGCTGGTGCTGTTCGGGCTGTCGGTCGGTGTGCCGTCCGGCGTGGTGCCGGAGAACGGTGGCTTTCCCCTCGGCTGGCTGACCTCCTGGATGTCCCAGCGCCCCGTGTGGGCCTACGGGTCGCCGACAGCAGGCCTGCCCGCCCTGGTCCAGGGCAACGGTGCCAAGGGCGGCCACGTGTCGGCCGAGGAGACGGACTCGCACACCGGCACCGGGCGCGCGCCGAAGAGGGTCGCCAACGGCCTGGACGGCTACCAGCCGAGCAAGGCCGACAGCAGCCCGGCGAAGCAGACGGTCGTATCGCCGAAAGGGTTCGACGAGAAGTCGAAGGTCCGCGTGCCGCAGGCCTCGTCGGCGACCTCGACGATGTGGCGCGACCGCAACGGAATCCTGGCCCGGCAAGTGTTCCAGGAGCCGGTGAACTACAAGGCGGCCGACGGCACATGGCAGCCCATCGACGCAACGTTCACACGCGCCACGAGCGGTCGGTGGGAAACCACCGCCAACAGCTGGAAACTCTCCGTCGCCGGCAGCGCCCCGACGGCGACGAGCACCGCAGCAGGCGCAGGCGAGACAGTGCCACTCGCCCTGGCCGGCGCGACCAGCCAGGATCTGGTCACCGTGACGGTCCCGACCGGTGAGGTCATCGGCTACTCGCTCGAAGGCGCGAGGCTCGGCGACCCGGCCGTGTCGGACGGCTCCGCCCTGTACACCGGCGTGCTGCCCTCGACAGACGTGCGTATCGAGTCGCAGGCGATGGCGGCGAAGGAGACGCTGATCCTGCACTCGGCATCGGCGCCGGCGAGCTGGACCTATCCGCTGAACCTGTCCGGCGTCACGCCGTCGATCAACGCCGACGGCGAAGTCGTGTTCACCAACCAGGCAGGCACGATCGTGGCGCGAATGCCCCGCGGATACGTCAAAGACTCGTCGTTCAACCCGCAGTCCGGCGAGCCGGCCTACTCGCACGATGTGACCTACGAACTGGTCGACGTGGACGGCCAGCCGGCGGTTCGCGTCACGTCCAGTGCCGCGTGGCTGGCGGATCCGGCGCGTGTGTTCCCGGTCTATGTGGACCCGGTGCTGCGGCTGGACACCGACGGCGACACCTACGTGATGTACGGCGACGACGTCGATCACTCAGGGGAGGACACCCTCAAGATCGGCACCGCGAACGGTGGGACGACACGGGCCAAGTCGCTGCTGCACTTCGGTGACTTCGCCACCACCTACGGCGGCAAGCACCTGACGTACGTGACGCTGAACCTGTTCATGACCTGGCAGTACAACTGCACCGCGCAGCCGTTCTCCGTCTACGCCGTGGGCCAGTCGTGGGCGGCGACCTCCGTGCGATGGGGCAGCAGCACAACATACGGCGGCCCCACGCTGCGCAGCCCGGCGCTGGGCACGGCGTCGCCGAACTCGTCGGCCGCGTGCGGCAACACCGGCAGCAGCGCCACCGTCGGTGACTGGGTCCCGGTGATCCTCAGCGTCGACGAGTTCAACGCCTGGACGACCGGCGGTTCGACGAACTACGGCCTGGCGGTCTCTGCCAACTCCGACACCACCAACGCCCAGTGGAAGCGTTTCACCTCGAAGAACGGACCCTCAGGCGACACCGCGTGCGGTGGGCGGACCTGCGCACCGTACATCTACGCGATCTACACCGACGACGTGCTGCCGCAGGTCGACACGCGGTACCCGGCCAACGGCGCGACCGTGGACACGCTGACCCCGGAGCTGACCACGCGGGCCCACGACCCGGACAACTGGCCAGCCAAGGGTTTGAAATACCAGTACGTGGTCTACAACGACGTGTGGACCCGCCTGTGGACCTCGACCTGGTCGACGACGCCCAGCGTCACGGTTCCCGCCGGCATCCTGGCCTGGAACAAGACCTACAACTACACCGTCCTGCTCGACGACTACTCGCTGAAATCAGCCGAGCGACCATTCGCTTTCACCACGCCGGTTCCGCAGCCAGCCATCGCATCGCAGTTCTCGCAGAACTCCGGCAAGGGCTTCGACCCGTCCACCGGCAACTACACGACCTCGGCCACCGACGCGTCGATCGCCGGAGTCGGACCCGGTCTGGACATCACCCGGTACTACAACAGCACCAACCGCAACCGTGACACCGCCTCGTTCGGCGAGGGCTGGACGTCGGCGATCGACATGCGCGCGACCCAGGTCACCGACGTCGCGGGAACCGTGCAGACGGTATCGGTAAGCTACCCGACCGGGCAGGAAGTCGCCTTCGGCCGTAACAGCGACGGGTCGTTCACGGCACCGATGGGCCGCTACGCCATCTTCAAGCCGATCCTGTCAGGCACGACTGTCGTGGGCTATTCGCTGACCGACAAAGACGCGACGACCTACACCTTCGGCCAAGCCAGCGGCACCACGGCGTGGAAGATCAGCTCGATCACCGATGCCAACGGCCGCGCCCTGACGTTCACCTACAACGCCACGAGCGGGCTGCTGGCAACGATGACGTCGGCGTCGGGCCGGTCGCTGCACTTCGAGTGGACCACCTCCTCCTCGGCCCGGGACTACATCTCGCGGATCTTCACCGACCCCGCCACCCCAGGCGATGCGTCCACGGCCAAATCGTGGACCTACACGGTCAACGGACTCAACCTGACATCGGTCTGCGGCCCGATCACCGCCCAATGCATCACCTACGCCTACACATCCATCTCCCAAGGTGCGAACACGGTCCTGAACACCGGGGCGTACTCATACTGGCGTCTCGGTGACGCGGCGACCCCCATCGCCAAGAGCAGCGTGCTCACGCGTGCCGGAGCGGACAACGGCCTCTACAACAACGTGACCGTCGGCGCGGACACCCTGTTCAACCAGACATCGACCTCAGCGGCGTTCAACGGCACCTCGTCGTCGGTACAACTGCCGGGCAAACTGGTCACCGACGGCACCTACCAAACGATCAGCCTGTGGTTCAAGACCACCACCGCCGGCGGCGTGCTGTTCTCCTACAGCGCAGGCGCGATCAGCGGCGGCACGACCGCCAGCAACTACACACCCGCACTGTACATCGATGCCAATGGTTACCTGCGTGGCGAGTTCTGGCAGGGCGCGACCACACCCATCAAGTCCCTGAACACCGTCACCGACGACGCATGGCACAACGTGATCCTCACCGCCGCCGGCAACACGCAAACGATGTACCTCGACAACACCAAACAGGGCACGCTGGCCGGCACGATCAGCATCTCCCAGAGCGGCGGCGCATCCTACGAGTACCTGGGCGCGGGGTTCATCGGCCACGGCTGGCCCGACCACGTCAACAGCGGCGCAGCCCCCGCGAAGGCCACCTACTTCACCGGGCAGATCTCCGACGCCGCGTTCTTCACCAAAGCCCTGACCCGGTCCGAGGTGACTTCCGTATACGACGCAGCACGCTGGTCGTCGTCCGAGCTGAAGAAGATCACCCGACCCTCCGGCCGGGTGACCGCCGAGATCACCTACGACACCGCGACGGCCAAGGTCCAAACGGTCACCGACGAGAACGGCGGCACATGGACCCTCAACCCGCCGACCATCGCCGGCGACAGCGACGTCTACGCCGCGTCAGTGCTGGGCAGCAAACCTGCGAACTACTGGCGCCTGGACGAGCCGGCTGACACGACCGACGCCGTCAACGAAGTCGCCGGCGGAACAGCCACCTACGCCGGCACAGTGACCTTCAGCGAGAAGGGGCCGTTCGCCGACCGGACAGCAGTCAAGCTCGACGGCAGCAGCGCGAACCTGCTCCTGCCGACGTCCAACATCAACCTCGGCGGCCCAGCCAGCGTCAGCCTCTGGTTCAAGCTGCCATCAGGCAGTACCGCAGGCGGCGTCCTGTACGGCTACCAGAACGGGCCGGTCACCGACCCGGCGGCAACCACCAGCGCCGTCCCCGCGCTATACGTCGGCACCGACGGCAAGCTGCGCGGCGGTTTCTGGACGACAGCTGGCGGCACGCCCATCACCACCACCACCTCCGTGGCGGACGGCAACTGGCACCAAGCCACGCTCGCGGCGACGAGCGCGTCGCAGATCCTCTACCTGGACGGCGTCGCGATCGGCACCAAGAACGTCGCGCTGTCCGTGCCCGCCAACAGCTACTCGTACCTCGGTGCGGGCAAATGGGCCAACTGGATCGGATCCAATGCCGCCAACCCCGTGGGCTACTTCCCGGGCTGGATCGCCGAGGCGGCGTTCTTCGGCAGCACCCTGTCCGCGCAGGAGATCGCCGCACAGTTCGCTGCCAGCAAGGCGTCGCTGCCACAGGTGCTGACCACCGTCGACACCACGATCACCACGATCTCCATGCCCGTGCAGACCGTCACCGTGACCGACCCCGGCGGCCAGAGCATCTCCTACGCCTACGACCTGGCCAACGGCAGCCGGATGGTGTCGCAGACCGACGCGATCGGCAAGACCACCCGATACGGCTACGACACCGGTGGCTTCTCCAGCCTGGAATACGACGAGAACGGGTACTGGACCCAGTCCATCCAAGACAGCCGCGGCAACACGATCCAGCAGATCAGCTGTCAGGACCAGGATCAGAACAAGTGCTCCAGCGTCTACTTCGAGCACTACCTCAACGCCACCGACCCGGTGGACCCGCGCAACGACCAGATCGTGTCCAGCCGGGACGCCCGCTCCACGTCGGCGACGGACAACACCTATAAGACCACCAACGCGTACGACGCCAAGGGGAACGCCACCACCGTCACCGACCCCCTCGGACGCGTCACCACGACGGTATACACCGACGGCACCACGACCGCCGCATACCTCGGCGGGTTAGCTCCAGCCGGACTACCGGCATCAGTGACCAAGCCATCCGGGGCGACCGAGACGATCGAGTACTACGCCAACGGCGACGTCGGCCGAGTAACCACCCCAGCCGGCAAGGTCACCACATACGAGTTCGACAACCTCGGCCGCAAGCTCTCCGAGACCGAGGTGACCACGACCTTCCCCAACGGGCTGAAGACGACCTACACCTACGACGACGCCGGGCGAGTCCTCGTCCAGTCCGATCCGCCGGTCACCAACCAAGCCACGTCCGCCATCCACACCTCGGTCACCACCAACGTGTACGACACCGACGGCAACATGACGTCGCAGACCATCAGCGACAGCACCGGCGGCGACATCGCCCGCACCGAAACAGTCGCATTCAACCAATACGGGCAGAAGGCCTCGCAGACCGACGCGGTCGGCAAGACCACCCAGTTCGCCTACGACGCGTACGGCAACGTGACCCTCGAGACCGAGGCGGACGGCGGACAGACCCGCTACGAGCTCGACGCCAACGGCAACGTCCTCAACGTCTACCTGGTCGGCTACACCGGCGACCCCAACGGCGCCCCGCAAGCTCCCACGGACAAGCTGATCCAGTCCAAGAAGTACGACCCGGCCGGCCGCCTGCAGTCCGAAACCGACGCCATGGGTTACGTCACCGCATACGACTACACCAATAACGGCCTCGTCGCGAAGATCACCCGCACTGACGGCGCTACATCGAACCCCAAGACCTACGTGGTCCAGACCAACACCTACGACAGCGCAGGCAACCTGACACAGCAGGTCACCGGCAATGGTGCAACAACGACCGTCTACGAATACGACGCCGCCGGCCGGCAATGGCGCACGACGCTCGACCCGAACGGGCTCAACCGCGTCACAACCAACGTGTTCGCCGCCGACGACACCGTCGTATCGACGCGCTCGTCATCCGGCACGGCCGGAACCCTCATGGCGCGTTCGGACACGATGTACGACCCCGACGGCACCATCCTTGCCCAGACCGCGTACGCGACCGATCCGGCGACCACGCCGGTCGCCTGGTGGAAACTGAACGAAGCGTCCGGCACCCTGGCCAAGGACACGTCAGGCAACGCCACGGCCAGCGTCACGGGGGGCGTCACCTGGAACGCGACGGCGGCGACCTTCGACGGTTCCACCGGCTACATGAGCGTGGCCGATCCAGTGGTGGACACCTCGCAATCGTTCACGGTCTCAGCGTGGGTCACCCTGGCAGACAAGACCGCCAACCACCCCGTCGTCCTGAAATCCTCCAACAGCTCGTCATCGTTCTACCTGATGTACGAGGCGGCCACCGACAAGTGGTATGCGACCGGTTCGCAGACCACCTACGGCGCAAGCTGGAAGTCTCTACGCTCCACTTCCAGCCCGACAGTCGGAACGGCCACCCACCTCGCCGTCGTCTACGACGCGACGGCGCAGACCTACAGCATGTACGTCAACGGCACCCTCGAGGCCACAGCCACCGGCGTCAACAACCGCCAAGACCCGCGAGGCAAGTTCTACATCGGCAAATACTCCTCGTACTACATGTCGGGCACCATCCGTGATGTCGAGGTGTACCAGGACGCGCTGGCCCCGACCCAGATCACCGCGATCAAGGGCGGCAGCGCGCCAGCCGCGGGGGCAGCCGTTTCCCGGACCATGATGACCACCGACAACGGTGGCCTGGTCCTCAGCACGAAGGACCCGAACGGCAACACCACCGACATCCAGAATGACGAGGCCGGCCGCCCGTCGGTGCTCAAAGGCACCGAAGTGACGGCCGAGACTTACAGCGGTGTTGTGTCGTCGGTGAACCCGGTGACCCTGATGGGCTACAACACGTTCGGCGACAAGACCGAGACAGTCGACGGCTACGGCAGGAAGACCGTCCACGTCTTCGACCGCGCCGGCCGTGAGTACGAGACGCACCTGCCGGCCTACACCCCGCCCGGCTCGTCCACGGCGATCAACCCGGTGGCGTCACAAACCTACGACGTCCTCAGCCAGGTGACATCGTCCACGGACGCCCTCGGCAAAACCACCAACTACCACTACGACCAGCTCGGGCGGGTCTGGAAGACCGAAGCGCCCGACGGTGGAATCAGCTACGCGTCATACGACCTCAACGGCAACCAGACGTGGTCCAAGGACCCGACCGGCAAAGTCTCCGGCGCGACCTACGACTACCTCGGACGCCAGACGACGTCGTACCAGCACATGAACGCGGCCAACGTCGACTACACCACCACCTATGGCTACGACACGTACGGGCGTCTGCAAACAGTCGCCACCCCTGGCGGCTCGACCACCGCATACACGTACAACGCGGCCGGTGAGACGCTGACGACAGTGCTGAACTCGGGGCGGACAACGAAGGTCGAATACGACGCCGCTGGCCGCCCATTGAAGACCACCAACCCGGACGAGACCTACTCACAGGTCAGCTACGACATGCTCGGCCGAGTGAAGCTCACGAGTTCGTATAAGTCTGTTACGACGCCGACCCTGCTGGCGTCCACCTCGGCGACCTACGACAGAGCTGGCAACCAGCTGACCTCGACCGACGCTGAGAACAATACGATCACCTACACGTATGACCCGACCGGCATGATCCTGTCGGAGACCCAGCCGATCAGCGCCACCGACTCGATCACGACGACCTTCGGCTATGACCTGAACGGTAACCGCACCCGGTTCACCGACGGCCGGGGCAACAAATTCTGGACCACCTACAACACGCTAGGGCTGCCCGAGTCGCAGATAGAACCGGCGACGACGGCGTACACGGCAGTTGCTGACCGGACCTTCACGGTCGCGTACAACGCGGCAGGTCAGGCCGTCACGCAGACACAGCCTGGCGGTGTCACGCAAACCTTCGCTTACGACGACGCAGGCCGGCTGACCTCGCAGTCCGGCTCCGGCGCCGAGGCGGCCACCGGCACGCGCACCTTCGGCTACGACCTGGCCGGCCGGATGACCTCGTTCGCCACGCCCGCAGGCACGAACACGATCACCTACGAGGATCGCGGCCTGACAGCGTCCATCAGCGGCCCGTCCGGCGACTCGTCGTTCGAGTACGACCTGAACGGGTCGATGACCAAGCGCACCGACGCCGCGGGAACGACCACCTACTCGTACTACGCCTCCGGCCGCGACAGCGGCCTGCTCAGCCAGGTCGTGAACACCAGCGCCGGCCTGGACATCCGATTCGACCCCTACAACGACATGGGGTCGGCCGTGAAGCTGACCTACTACAGCGGAACGACCCAGGGCGACACCCGCAACTTCGCGTACAACGACCTGCACCAGATGACCTCCGACGAGGTGAAAACCTCCGGCGGCGCGACCGTCGCGAAGATCGTCTACGACTGGTACAAGAACGGCAACGAGAAGTCGAAGACGACCACGAACTACGCCGGCGTCACCAAAACCAACACCTACGGCTACGACAAAGCCAACCGGCTAGTCACGTGGAACGACGGCACCACCACCACGACGTACGCCTACGACAAGTCCGGCAACCGGACCCAGAACGGCACCCGCCTGTTCGTCTACGACGAACGCAACCGGCTCGTCGGCGACGGCGCGACCACCTACAACTACACCGCCCGCGGCAACCTGTCGTCCACCCAAACCGGGACGACCACCTACACGACCACAGCCGACGCGTACGGGCAGATCGCATCCCAAGGCGCCGCCAGCGGAACCCAGACCTACACCTACGACGCCCTCGGCCGGGCACTCAAGACCGGCTTCGCATACACCGGCCTGGACAACGACCTCGCCGCAGACAGCGAAACCACCTACGTCCGCGACACATCCGCAGACCTCCTCGGCGAAGTCCGCACCGGCGACCAGACCAAACGCCTCACCCTGACCGACCTGCACGACGACGTCGTCGGCCAGCTCACAGCAACGGCCGCGACCCTCGACGGATCAGTCAACTACGACCCGCTCGGCAAAGTCCTGGCCTCCGCCGGCGCCGTCATCGGCCACCTGGGCTACCAGTCGGAGTGGACCGAAACCGTCACCGGCCGCGTCAACATGCTGGCCCGCTGGTACAACACCGACACCGGCCAGTTCGACTCCCGAGACACCGCCTCCAACAGCCCCACCCCGGACTCCATCAACGCCAACCGGTACCAATACGGCAACGCCAACCCGATGACCGTCACCGACCCGTCCGGCCACTGGCCGAGCTGGATCAAAAAGGCGACCTCGGCCGTATCGAACACGTTCTCCAGCGCCTACAACTCGGCCAAGTCCTACGCCTCCAGCGCATACAGCTACGCGTCGAGCAGCATGAGCGCCGCCAGGTCATGGGCCGCAGACCGATTCGACACCGCCCGCAACTTCGTCGACAAGAAGGTCAGCCAGGCCAAGAACTACGTCAAGAAGAAAGTCGAGCAGGGCCGCAAGTACGTCCAGAAGAAAGCACAACAGCTCAAACACAAGGTCAAGAACACCTACAACAAGGCCAAGCAAGCCGCCAAACACGTCACGGCCAAGGCCGCCCGGCATGTTGCCAAGGCCGTAAAGAACGTCAAGGACGCGGCCAAAGCCACCGGAAAGTGGATCAAAGACCACAAGGACCAGATCATCGAAGTCGCCGCGATCGTGGCCACCGTCGCCGCGTCGGTCGCGCTCGGCCCGGTCGGGGGACTACTCGTCGGTATCGCGATCAGCGTCGCTAAGGACGCCGCGACCGGCAAGATCCACAGCCTGGCCGACCTCGGACGCAGCGTCCTATCCGGAGCTATCACCGGAACCATTGGAGCCGTCACTGGCGGCGTTGGCGGCGCCATTGGCGGCAAGATCGCCGGAATGGTCGCCGGCAAGATCGGCACCGGCATCCTCGCGCGCGCCGCCACCGGCGCGATCGGCGGTGCCATCTCCGGTGGCGTCGGTGGCGGAGTCGGTGACGCCGCCACTCAGTACGTCCAAAACGGCCATGTCGACTGGGGCCGTGCCGGAGCTGCGGCCCTGACAGGGGCCGTTGTCGGTGGTGCTATGGGTGCAGGCGGGGGAGCGCTTGCCAAGTCGTCGTGCCACAGCTTCGATCCCAAGACCAAGGTCCTCATGGCCAACGGCTCAACCAAGCCGATCGAGGATGTCAAGGTCGGAGACAAGGTCAAGGCGACCGAGCCGACCACCGGTAAGACCGAGGCGAAACCAGTAACAGCTCTGCATAACAACAACGACCGTGATCTTGCCGACGTGACAGTGAAGGACGTCAAGACCGGCAAGTCGACAACCCTGCACACCACCTGGCATCACCCGTTCTGGAACACGACGACCAAACAGTGGACCGACGCCAAGGACCTCAAAGCAGGAGACCGCCTGCGCGACGCCAACGGCAACACTGCTCAAATTGTCACCGCGATCAAGATCTGGACCGGCCTGCACTGGATGCGTGACCTCACGGTCGAGGACATCCACACCTACTATGTGGTAGCAGGCGGTACGCCCGTCCTGGTGCACAATAACAACAACGAATTCTGCGACATTTCAAAGCTCAAGGACTATGCGAAGCAGATTCGGGAGGCGGGCGACCACGACGCGTCCATCAATCAGCGGACGATCGGAGTCGGCCAAGATTCGGCTGGTAATCTTACCGCCGGGTCGAGTAATGGCTTCGACGCTGGTCAGCGAGCGATGACGGATAAGCTTGGAATCCGGCGAGTTCCAAGCCTGGCCGACCAACATGCCGAGGAGAACCTTGCATCGGACAACGCGGGTTCCTTGTGGCCGCTTGAACGGGTAGGCACAGACGCGAGAAGTCCATGTGGCCCTGACGAACACAACTGTGCTGGCCTACTGGACAGACTTGGAATTGAACACGAATGACAAACAATGGTGAAAGCCTATACTCGGCGATTCAGGAGTTGTCGAGTTCTGTCGGACGTCTTAGGCCACATGCGCAGGCTGCGATCTTTGGTGCGTGTGCACGTGGTCTGGCTCCGCTGCTTAAGGGGGTTGAGCGGCGGACCGGCCGGAGCGGCGCAATCCCAGATTTCGATCAAGCCGTAGACATGATCGACTCATTCGCGACTGGTGTCAGTGGCAAGTCTGACCACGGCGATCTGCGTGCTCGATTGTCGGCGGCGATACCCCATGGAGACGACCTTGGCGCGCCCTGGAGCACTTATGCGCAGGACGCCATCATATGCGCGGATGCAGGTCTCGTGGCGGCGTCGATTGAAGCCACTCTCAAGCCGATCTGGATTCAGTACGCGCTTGAACCGCAGATGGCATCAATGCAGATACGAGACATGGATCTCATTCGCTCGCGTGGTGATGACTATTGGGCAAGTGCGGTGATGAATGACCCGACGATGATGGCGGCGGTGGCGTTTCTGCGTGAGTCGATAGCAGAGCTTGAGCACGGCGATTCTGTCGGCCAGGCGGCATACCAGAGGATGATTGCAGATGCTTCGGTTCTGCGCCCCGCTGACAGTTGACCGCCCGGCAGCCACGGTCTGGAAGGTCGGGATTGTGCGGTGACGGCCGCCAGGGTTGCCGTCACCGTTGCCGCCAAATAGACGCATCGCATCCGGATCTGTCAATGTGATTGACCACTGTGGACTTGCTGACGCATGGTGGCTGGTGGCGACCGGAACGAGCAGCGTCGGCGACTCGGGTGCCCAGTTCGGTGGCGTGCCGTGTCAGTAGTGCGGCGTCGATCGCCGGGAGCCGGGTCGCGGCTTGACCGTCCTGGCGATCGCCACGGCCTTGCCTGGAGTGTGGCGCAGCCTCGGCCTGTCTGGTGCCTTGTTGCGTGGGCGCGTGCGCGCGGGTCGGGACGGCTGTAGCGCGTGCGCGTGCGTCCGGCGTAGCCGGGCGCTCTTGATTTCCGTGAAGCGTTTTTGGACCAGGCCGGTCAGCTGGGTTGGTCGTCGGGTCAGTGCATGTCGCCGTGGAAGTCGGGTCCGGCGGGCGGGTGTTCGATGTGCGTGTCGGCGGCGCGGGCGAGTTGGGCGAGTAGGCCGGCATTGGCGTGGGCGTGCTCGGCTAGTTCGCGGGCGGCGGCGTTCTTAGAACGTCATTCAACTCGCAGGTGTCGATGAGACGGCAAGCGGGGCCGCCGCACTATCCTGGCACTGTGATGAGCCCGCCTTCGCTCATAGAGCGCCGCGCGCCGTGGGTGATCTTCACCGGGTGCGATGATCCCTGGGTGGGCGCCGAGACGGCCGAGCTGTTGAAGCGGGGCGGAAGCGTGTTCCGGCTGGATGGTCGGAAACTGCGGGATCGCGGCTCGCTGTTCACCGCGTTCGCCCGTGAGCTGAGCTTTCCGAGCTATTTTGGGCACAATTGGGACGCGCTTGTGGACTGCCTGCATGACTGGCACAGCCACGCGAACCTCACGGACGACGTCGCGATCATGATCGACGATGCCGACGAGCTGCTCTATGTCGACTTCCTGGGGATCCTTGTCTCAGTGCTGTGCCAAGCAGCGTGGAGGGCCAACCTCCAGTTCGATGCCGACGGCGAGCTTCACAACGACGAGCGCTGGAAGCCACGCGCCCTGCATACGACGTTCCTCCTCCGCCAGACGCCGCCGGCCGTCTTCGCCAGGCGTGCGGGGAGCGATCTGGATGTCGCGGTTGTCCTGGACGGTGGACGTCTATTGGCGGCCCTCACTGGCCCGGACTGGCCCGGCGGCGAGGTATGAGGTTCGGTAGATCTCCAGCTTCGCCACGGCGTCGAGATAGGCCGGGAACCGGTCGAGCATGCCACGGTAGCCAGTCGACAGAATCCTCCAGTTCTTCACATGCGCGATGACACGCTCGACGCTGGCCCGGTGCGAGGCGATCATCCGATTGAACTCGCGGGCGGACGCGGTCAGGGGTTGGCCCTTCGGTTTGCGGTCGGGTACGCACAGGCCGGTGCCGATGTAGGCGGTGTCAGCGAAGCCGCCCGGCCCGCCGTCCGTGTGTAGCCGGCCCGCAAAGCGTTGCGCCAGACCACTTTCGTGCCATGCCTTGGCGTCGTGGGTCGCGCCGGGCAGTGGTTGGCCGATCAGCGTCAGGGTGCCGCGGACCGAGCGAACGACCTGGATGTTGAACCCGCATCGGTGACGTTTCCCCGAATACATGCCCGAGGTGAAGGAGTGAGCACGCCGGTCGCCAGTTGGAGCGAGGAAGCCGTCGACACGCACTGTGGAGTTCAGTTCTTTCGCGGCAACGTGCTCGGCCAGCGGCGCGAGCGCTGTTGTGATGACCGGCAGGAAGCGGTCGACCAGTCGCGACACCGTGGGCTGAGAGCAGCCGAACAGCTCGGCCAGAAGGGCCTGCGACACGTTGTGGCGTAGGTACAGCAGCACCACGATCACCGCCGGGTATGGGCCGACCGCCCGTCTCCGGCCGGCTACGAAGCCGACGTCGGCGTATACAAGGCGCACCAGTTGGTCGACTTGATCAGTGGCGAGGCCCGTCATAACCTCCACCCGCGGGGGCCGGTCCGCGAGGATCTTCTGAGTGGTCACAGACCAGGAGGTCTACCCGTCCCCAGCCATCGCGTCCATCTGCGACACATTACAAACTGATCACTGCTCCGGCAAACCAACCCATCGATGCCCGCCTGTTGAATGGCTCACTTAGCCTTGGTGCTCTCGGCGGTCTCGCATCGCTCGAGTATGGCGGTCTGCTGGGCGAGATAATCGCCGAGGCCGCGGAGCCGAGTGGGGTCGGCGAGGGCCTTGCGGAGTGGGGCTTCGTCGCGGCGGTCGACGGTGTCGGGGTGGACGAAGGTGCCTTTGCCGGCGATCGAGTAGGTGGTGCGCATCTGCTGGAGTTCGCGCAGGGCGCGTTGGACGGTCATGACGCCGACGCCGTCGTGATCTTGCCGACGTGACAGTGAAGGACGTCAAGACCGGCAAGTCGACAACCCTGCACACCACCTGGCATCACCCGTTCTGGAACACGACGACCAAACGGTGGACCGACGCCAAGGACCTCAAAGCAGGAGACCGCCTGCGCGACGCCAACGGCAGCACTGCTCAAATTGTCACCGCGATCAAGATCTGGACCGGCCCGCACTGGATGCGTGACCTCACGGTCGAGGACATCCACACCTACTATGTTCTGGCCGGTGACCAGCCGGTTCTCGTCCACAACTGCAATACGCGCCTGACTCAGGACCAAGCCGACACGTTGAGGGTGGGACCGCAAGCGAATGAAAGCGTTCCAGCCACCGGGCCGACTGTCACCGGCGAACAGAGCGCTGCAATGCAAGGACTACCCTGTCACACATGTGGAGAGGTCAATCCGAACGTAACGATGGTCGGCGACCACCAGCCACCTTCCGGGCTGTCTCCGATCGGCGGCCCACAAGACCTTTATCCGCAGTGCCCGGGAACTTGTATCGCAGGGCAAGGAACGGCGGTTCAGCGAGCGCAACAAATTCTTCGAAATCACGGCGTATATAATCCGAATGCGCTTGGAGCATATGAGACGCTATTGGAACTCTTGCCCGGCCATACAGAAGGTTGACGAAACTCCCGGTGTCCCTGTTGCTGCCAGCATAAATGTCGGGTAAGGAGTGAAATGAAAATCGGCTCTGCGGATGTCTACGCTAACCATCCGGTCATTGTGATTGGCTCGTCCGCCTGCGTCGATGATCAATTGGCTCTCGACGGAACCGCTGCGGTGGCGTCTGATGCTCATGTTATGGTCGCCACGCGGGGGCAGGCTGCGCTGGTCAGGGTATCGGTCTGGAAGGAAGTCGGCCCACGAACCGGTCAGATCGTGTTTGATGGCGGCATAGTATTGGCGGACCGCGCCGTCGCAGTCTTCGATGTCGAAGGGCTTTCGCGCTTCACCGCGACTATTGGTGCTAGTGGTCATCATCATGTCACGATTTCCGTGGATGGCCCCGGCGTCGCGTCGCGAATTGACGTGATTTTTGAGGCTGGATCAGAAACAAGAGCTTTGACGGCCGCACATGGATATCCCTTGTTCGATGTCTCGGTTCCGCTGAGTAGTGGACTTGGGGTGTCCGACGAGCTGGCGCTGATTCTGTCGGGCCACGACTCTCCGATGAATCGGTTGGCGGCAGCCATTAAGCTCATCGGCGAATCATCAGCGCCTCGCCCGGCGATTAGATCATTCTGGGTTCGAATGATTGTTGAGTGGATAAGATGGTTGAGTCCTCAGCAATCGCACGCCGAGAGCCGCCTGCTGGGAGCCATGATCGAGGAGCGATTGACGGGTGACGCAGCTCATGAAATGGACGCGTTAGCAGTGGAGCTTGCTTCTGAACTCCTCCGGCGAACGGCGTGACCTACGGCGAATCGCCCCACTCCGGCGGGTGATATCGCGGTTACGTTGTGCGCTGGAGGGCGTGGCTGTTCGCCTGGGTTGCTGTCATGGTTGCTGTCAGATACTTAGCACGCATATCAATGATTGGATGTGGGTCAATGTGGACAGTCCGCGCCGATGACCTTGGTGCGACGTGACCGGCTGAGGGTGTGGTCTGCTGGTTCGCTCGGCGGGCGGCAGATTGCTCGTGGGCTCGTTGCGTAGCGGCGGGGCGTCGATCCCCGGAAGTCGCGATCGGGCTGACCCGTGAAGGGATCGTCACGGGCTCGGCCGCCTGGCTTGATCGCCTTCATCGGATGCTGAGGCTGTTGCGTGGGCGCGTGCGCGCGGGCCGGAACGGCATAGCGCGTGCGCGTGCGTCCGGCGTAGCCGGGCGCTCTTGATCCTGTATGGACGTTTTGAGCCAGCCTATGATCTTGGACAGTGCTGGCCGTCTATTTTGTGGTCTTGCGGGCGCGCTTGGCTGGCTTCGGCTGGTCGGCGTCGTCGCCGTTCTCTCGGCGGTCGGCGAACGGGTCCTTGGCGAAGTTGCCATGGCTGGTCTGGTAGCGGGTGGCTTCCTCGACTCACGCCGCACCGGACGACCTGACTGACGCTGCCGATATCCTTGCGCGGCAAGCAAAAGCGCATTGATCGATAGGTGTCGCTGAGCGTGGAATGGTCTGTCGCGGCGTGCGCCCATGTTGCTGTCACGGTTGCTGTCGCCATCGCCAACCATCGATGAATCTGCTGGACGTGTGGGCGGAACAAGCAGCTCAATGGCATGATCAGCGCCATGCGCTCACCGCGACCGCCGTAAAGATCCCACACCTACTATGTAGTGCGGTACGCCGGTCCTCGTCCACAACAACGGCGAGTTCTGCGAACGTCCAGGGGCCGCCGCGACGGCACTCGGACAGCCGGGTCTAGCCCAGATTAATCACTATCCCGGTGTCGGTCCGAGTGGACACTTCAGCATCGAGGTAACTGACGGTTCTGACCTGTCGCACATGCACCTCATGCCATACAACGGAACGGCCATGGTTAGCAACGTGAGGGCGGGTCAACTGCCGGCCGCATCGATGTCCATTACGCTTGAGCTTCCGAACGCCTCCGCCGCGCTGGATCACATGCGCTCGATGGTTGGAGCTCAAGGCACCTATAACCCTTTGAATAACAGCTGCCTGACTTTCTGTACAGGTACCCTGAATGCTGGCGGGCTGAGTGCACCAACCGATAAGGGCGCAATCCCATGGATTCGGAAATAGTTCTCTGGAGACTAAATTGACTAACAGAGTGGAGATTCGCAACTCGAAGATGCTAGCGATCTTCGTTGAGATTGTCTGCGGCCCGCAGGGGACCCTGCGGGCCGTGGAGATCGCCGGCGGCGGGATTGCTGCGGAGGCGCGTTGCACGCTCTCTACTCTCGCTGACAAGATGGAATCGACGGGGGAGTCTGAAACTGCGGCGCCGCAGGATGCTCTTGCTTTCGCGGATCGCCTGGAGGTCCTGGGGCAAATAGAAGACGACCTAGATGCACTATGGAAAAGCCGTCAGTCGGACGTGCTGGGCGATTTGGAATTTGAGGCGGCATTGGCTAGAGTTGTTGACCGTCTTCGCGACTGGCCGGTGGACAAGGGGTAGCCGGGCCGCCGGATTCGGGCTGTGGTGCGCCCGGATATCACGTTGAAACTTCTCTCCCGATCCTGGACTTTCTGATGGAGTTCGATACGATCACCTATCTCGCCCGCGCTTATTTTCACCAAGATTTTGACCTCATCGCTTCAACCCCGGAAGGAATCTTGGAGGAGTTTCGACGTCGCGAGGACGTGGCCACCGTGGAGCAGTTGCGCCGCGAACTCGACGTACTGGCAGCCAGGCGGCCGTCGGACGAACGCATCAAGACCGTCTGGATGGCGTCAGGTGGCTCATCCTTTGAACCAGACCGCCATGGTATGAACTATGGTGAATGGCTGGAGAAGATGCAAAGAGTGTTTGATGCGAATCGCTAGCGCGACAGAAGTTGGTCGTCGGAGCGATGATAGAAGCAGAATGCGCCCGAATTCGCTGCGACCATCTCCACAGCCGGATGGTGCGTCGATCGACAAGTTGAAACCAGCCCCGCGCTAGCTGCGTGGACCGATCGCGGCTACGTGGCCAGCGAGACGGCTGAAGGATTCGTTGCCAACTTCGATTGAACCCGCTTCGAGCATCAGGTGGTCGCGGCGGCTCGGCCTGCTGCGCCGCTGAACTCGGGCAGAGCCGGGAACAGCCCAAACATCTGCTCTCCCTAGCGGCGCGGGCGTCACAGGAACGGGTAGTGGTAGCGCAGCGCGGCGATGGCGAACATGGCGAGCTGGCCGGCGCTGGCCAGCAGCAGGTAGATAGTGATCTGACGTGTGGTGATCAGATCGAGAATGGTGTGGCGCAGCCGGGTGGCCCGGGGCGGCCGGGTGGCAATGACCAGTGGGAACACTGCGATGGCGACGCGCGGGACCTGTACAGGCAGGGCGTCCTCGCAGGCGATGGCGAGCTCGAGCAGCGGGCGAGCGCGACGCCCGGTGTTGCGGATCGCCGCCCAGATCACCAGCGGTGTCAGGCCGGCGCCGAGGATCAGGGCGCCTTTGTTGCTGCCGACGCCGTAGCCGAGGATCAGCAGGTCGACGGTAAGCAGGATGGTGATCGCCCGGCTGAGCAGTTCCAGCAGGTGGCGGATCCCTTCGTGGAGGCGTTCGAGCTGGAAGTAGGTGCCTGCCAGTTCGACGGTACTTAGGTCGTCCGCGACGAGCTGCCCGTCGGGGTGGTCTTCGGCGACGGCCGGTGTGTGGTCGATGGACGTGTCAGGGGCGAGCGTCACGGGAGCCTCCGGGGTGCTGGTCGCTGGTCAGGCGAGCGGGAATTGGCTGTCAGGGGTGATTTGGCATGCGGACATGAGGTAGACGCTGATGCTGTCGTTGCCGGCGCCGCTGGCGATGGTGGCTTCGTAGTCCTGGTTGTGGAAGCTGAGCTGGATGCCGCCGCTGGGGGTGGTGTCTAGGCGGTCGACGGTGTAGCCGGCGTCGGCGAGCGTGTGGCGCAGGATCTCAGCCACCGTCAAGTGCTGGTCGGGTGGCAGGAGGAAGCCGTCGAAGGCGGCGATCTTGTAGCCGCCTTTCTGCCCGCACGGAGCGGTGGTCATGTGGGCACGGTTCGGGTCGTGGGTGTGGTCGGCCGCGGCCGCGACCATGATCGCGACGATGGCGGCGAGTTCGGCGGTGACCCGGCTACGGGCCTGCTCCACGGTGCGCACCGGCAATGTCACGGAACCCTCCTGCGAACTCGGAGTGTCAGAGGTAGAGCGATCTAGTGCGTGACAGGCAGCGCAGGTCGCAAGCGTTACGGCCGCGAGCGCGATGGCGGCCTGGGTCCACCTGCGGGGGAGTCTCACGGCAGGATCCCGTGGACCACAGTGACGTGGTCGTAGCGGCCGGTGATGATGGCGCCGATGTTGGTGGCGCTGCGGCTGCCCAGCTGCCAGTAGTCGTGGTGGCCCGACGTGTCGACGTCGAACTGGTTCGCGCCGAACCCCGGATCGGTCGGATCGGAGCCGCCGATGGCTCCGCTGGCGACCAGGACCGCAGGATCGTCGGAGGCGGTGCCCGCCCACACGTGATGCGGGTCGAGGTTGAGTTCGGAGGCGTTGTCGACGCCGAGCCCCAGGCTGCCGGCCACGATCACGTCGTCCACGGCCAGTCCCTGCTGGGCGGCGAGCCCGACCAGGGCGCTGCCGTAGCTGTGGCCGACCACGCTGGTGTGCTCCGGGGTCATCGTGTGGCTGGTGTGCAGGCCGTCGACGAACCGGTCCAGCAGCGGCGCGCCCTGTTCGTCGGAGTCGCTGAACGGCGCGTCGACGAGTGCTGGCGGGTCGTAGCCGAGCCAGGCGATGACGCTCACCGACTGTTCCGGGTGGAACGCGGTGAACTCGGAAGCCGCCTGCTCGACCAGCGATGCCTGACCGATGACCGTGGGCATGTCGTCCAGGTCCAGTGTCGCGCCGGGGACGAACACGCAGGTGTCAGTGGCGGTGTCCGGGTTGCCGATGGCCACGATCGCCCGTCCCTGCCCGTTCGGGTCGAAGCCAAGCAGGAGCATCGGCGGCGGGCTGGACTCGGATCCCTCGAGGCGGGCCAGGATGCTGCGGACCGATTGCATCCGGGCCGCTAGCTCCGTCAACTCTGGGGACGAGAAGCCATGTGTGGCCAGGTAGCTGCGCAGCCGGATGCGGTTGGCTATGTCCCGGTCGGTCGCCGGCAGGCCGTCCAGCGCCCCGATCAGGTCTGGGTAGGTGCTGATGTAGAGGCTGCGCTGACCGTCTGACAGCGACCCCCACCATGCTGCCGCATCCGCCGGGCTCGCGGTGCTCGGAACACATCCGATGAGGCCAAGCCGCCCGGCGACCGACTCCGCCGCCCGCCGCAGCGCCAGCCAATCCTGGTCCCCGGTGTCGCCGCGGTCGCCGTTGGGCTGCAGCTGATCGAACGCGTCCGCGACATCCTCGTCGGCGCCGGCCGCCCGCCGCAGCACGTCGGCGATCCGCAGAGTCAGGAAGTCAGCCGATGCGACCAGCTCGGCGTAATCGGCCGACGTGCCGACGCGGCGGGTCGTCACCAGCACCCTGCCGTCGTCGGTCACGGCCAGGCCCGCCGGTGCAGCAGCGTCGATCAGGTCCAGCAACTCCTGCTGCAGCGCGGTGAACCGGACCTGCGCATCCAGGAAGATAGCCTCCGCCAGGCGGCCGAGCTGGCGTCGCAAAGCGAAACCCTCGTCAAGGGCGCTCGCCTGGCCGCGTGCTGCGATGGCGGCCTGCCCCGCCCACCGGGAGGTCTGCATCGGCCGGACCACGGTCAGGGTGACCTGCTGCTCCAGCATGGTCATGGCGCGCGCGAACAGCGCCCAGGCGTCGGCGGCCTGACCGAACACGGTTGGGCGCAGGTCGCGCAGCTCGGCGAACGGCACGCCCATCTCAGCACGCGCCGATCCTGGCGGCGGCAGCAGCATCGGCCTGCTCGTACCGGTTCGCGGAGATCCACACCTTGTCACGCAGATCCGCCAAGGTGTTCTGGAACCGGTGCTCCTCGTCCTGCCACAGGCGCGACAGCGCCCGCAGGGCGGTGCCCATCCGCCACACCGACACCACGCCCGTGACGTAGCCGATCTCGTCGTCGATGACGTTGTCGGCCCGCACCAGGTCCCGCCGAAGATCGTCGAGGGCCGCGCCGGTCGCGCGCAGCCCTTGCGGATCCACCGAGACTTCACCATGTGTAATGGTCTCTTCGCACTGGGTCATGACCTGACGGTAAGAATCCACATCCAGCAATCCGGAGGTGTTCCGTATGGCCGGCGCGGGATATTGGTAATGATCGAAGCATTGAGGAATTGAAATGGCATACAACGTGTCGTGGTCTGAGTAACCCGTGTGGCCGATGCGAGTCCCGTCGATAGCCACCGGAGTGATCGACGAAGAGAAGACTTCTCGCGTCGACCTTCCCGAGGGGCACGAACTAACCCATTGCCGGCGTGCCACATGACACGCGAGGCGATGCTTGACGGATTCGCACGCCCGTTCGATAGTTGACTGGTGGTGGAATCAGCACGTCAGCAGGTCACACCGTGGTCGGTCGGATCCCGGCCACTGCGCAGATGGATCAGCCAACACCGTCCCGAATGGCAGAAAGCCACCGTCACCCTCGGTGTCCTTGCCGACGGCCGCTGGTACCTGCAGTCCGCCCGCCACTGCTGGAACATCTGGCAGCCGTATCACGCCGAACGCGACGCGATCCGCGTTGCCGAACGCCTCGCCTACGGCATGCACGAGGAGCCGGTCTACCGGCCCGTCCGCCTGCACGACCGGACCAACCTCTGACGGACCCGATCAGGGTCCAGCCCAGAACCACCATCGCGCTGACCGCACACTCCGCGTCTGCGACTCGCCGCCCAGCGCACGTCAGCCGAACGAACGATGCAAGACGTCAGGTTTCGGCGTCGAGCGCATGAGCGTCATCCGGTCGACGGCGAGCCCTCGCCGGGCCACGGCGAGTTCCCGCCTGCGGTCAGTAGCAATGGAAGCTCGCCAACGGACGCCGGCATCAGCGAGGTCGTGTCGTCACCAGCCAAGACGGCAAAGCAGCCGGCAGACCTTGCCTGCTGGCCCGCCCGTTCCGGCTGGAGTGCCTGGCACTCGCGGCCGGGCATCACCAAATGCCTCGACTGCGACGCCGGGGCTGCGTGCCCACGGTTGATCGCGTAAGCCAGGGCAATGTGGTTGGGGTCGAGCCCGTCGTCGAGGTCAGAGTTGTACTCGATGTATCCGCAGAGTCGCCCGAACTTCTAGATCCCGAACCCGCGCTTGCCCGGTCCCGCATCGGCATTGCCTGCGAGCCACTCGAAGACTTCGATGGTCCCTTCGACAGTGCGGTAGCTGCCCGCCAGCCAGCGAACGGTCAGCTCGTCATCCCCTGCACAGCGTGCTTGCGTGTCCGCTGCCGAATACGGTCTGAGTTCGATCGTCACCCGGCAGGCCGCATCTCGCGGAAATTTGCACGTCCAACGGCTTTCGGCGCGGGCCTCGAGCGGCCATCGGCCAACGCAGTTAGAAGTTTCGCCCGCCGTCGAACCAGCGATGAGCATCAACAGACGCCACGCCGAGCCGGTGAGCCAAGTCGTGAAACGCATCCCCGGCTGTCTCGCGGTTATGGGTGTCAATCAGGTGATACTTGTTCTCGATCGCGTTGAGGTCGGCTACGAGCCCACGAAGGACCTCCTCCGCCAATGCGAGGCGTTGCGGGTCGTCCGCGCCGATGGCGTCGGCTGATCGCCGGGCGCGGTCATAGGCGGCGCAGGCCGCTCGCCCGAAAGCCTTGGAGTCGTGGACCCAGTCGCGGAAGGGGTTGTCCATATGAAGTGAGAGCCACTGGTCAGTCTTGGCGCCCGACACGTTCACTGAGACCGCACTGCCGCGATAGCGGGCCTTGACTGCATGCGCTGTGACGCGTCGAGTGCCGTTCAGTTCCAGCGCCCGCAGGGCCGGAAGATCCGGGAGTTCCTCCACCGTCAGGCCGTACGCCTCATCGAGCTGGAGCCTGCACAGCGCGGTGAGGGTTCGCAGCCCGGCAAGGTCGGTGATCGCGCCTGGAGGGCGATCGAAGGAGAGCCTGAGAGTCTCCATGTCGCACAGGCCAAGCAGCACCGATGCCGACACCTGCCCACTGAGCCACAGCCACAGGCTGGACGCACGACGCACGCCCTCCGGAATGACGACGTCGGCATCGTAGTGAAACATCCTCAGGTCCAACCGGTGCCCACCATCTGGAGCGTCGACGCGAAGCGTTCTGCTCACCGTGGGCCTGGGTGGCTGCACATCGAAGTGCGCCGGCGCCCGTCCGAGCGACAGCGACTCGATCGAACGCGGCAATCGGATACTGCGCATATTCAGGCCGTCGAGGCGAACCGTGCCCACGCGCGTCGAACTGAGGTCGATGTCGCCTTCGGCGTCAAACCAATACAGGAACTTGATGTTCGGACGCGCCGCGACGGCCTCGACGATGCCCCGGTCAGGGCCAGCCCACTCCACAGTCAGCAGCTGTGGCAGCGCATCCAACGCTTCCCACCTCACCGGACCATCGGCTGGCACGATGCCACGCTTACGGGGACGCAGGTCGAGCACTCTGGTCCCTTTGCCGAGCGCGGTCATTCCCGCACCGAAATCAACCTCGACAA
The DNA here is from genome assembly GCF_040682475.1 of Hamadaea sp. NPDC051192. Classification (NCBI taxonomy): domain Bacteria; kingdom Bacillati; phylum Actinomycetota; class Actinomycetes; order Micromonosporales; family Micromonosporaceae; genus Hamadaea; species Hamadaea sp. NPDC051192. The sequence goes on along the minus strand of NZ_JBFBAZ010000007.1, from coordinate 17,508 downwards.
CCGAGTTGCCTGCACCAACGTCGCGCACGCTCTGGAGTTGCCGTGCAAGGCCATCCACGTGCGCATCCTGCCATGGCAACGTCATCGCCCGAAGACCAACGGCATTGGCTGTGACGAGGCTCGGACAGTCGGACTTTGGTTGTCCGCCAGCTCGAACTCGCTGGGCTGCCGGGTGTTGGCTGCGCGTCGGGCACAATGCGGTTCGCGCACTGCCCCCATATCAAACGATCTCTAACCGCACACAAGCAGGGGAGAAGCATGATCAAATGCTCGGTGAGCAGGCATACGGCAGATTCGGAACGGCAATCCAGGTGCTCACGGCCGAGCGTGACGGTTCCGGCGGTCCGGACGCGTCGAATGTAGCCCAGTCCGAGGTGATGAGCGTCTTTGATCTCCGCTGCGGGTCACCGGACGTCAGCACTGGCACGGCAGGTCGCCGCGATGTGTTTTGATCTCGGCGTCAGGCCGCCGTCTACCGGAGGAGAGGCCGTATGGGTTCATCGGGCTGGATCTCATGGACGTCCTATCAGCAGGACATCGAGGCCGCGCTGCAGCAGGTCCGTCAGGACGCCTACAACCGGGGCGAGCATTACCGGCAGGCACCGAACATGCAGGCCAAGACGATGAGCGAGGAGGAGTACGTCGCTTGGGAGGTGGCCGAGATGCGCCGTAGTTGGGATGAGGCGTTCGGCGACGGCAAGGACCCTGTTGTGCTGACCGGCCCGGACAGCCTGCTGCAGGCGCGATCTTTTCGGGCGCGCATTCGGTCATCGATATGATGGGTGTGGCGCTATCGCCCGAGCGGGGCAAGGTGGCGCCCGTGCCGGGCACGGTGCTGGATGAGGTGTTCGGCACGCGTCGACCGACGGCTGACGCGATCGCCGAGGCCGTCGCGGATGGGAGTTTGGAAGACTTCGGTCGCTGGTGCGGCGTGTACGTCGTGGCCTACGACGCCCAGGATGCGGTTTCGGTCGCCTTCTTCGGGCACAGCGGCGACTGATGAATCGCGCGAGGCCGGCCCTCCGAACGCAATGCTGTGGCCGCCGAGGGTGCGCCGTGGCTGGGCGCAAGCCTCCAACATGTATTGACCGTCCGCTCGGGCGCGGCGGGTTGTCCGGGTGGATACGCTGGCGGCCTATCCCTTGTCACGATGGAAGTCCGCGTGCACGTGCTCGACGATCTGGATGGCTTGTCGCCGCGGGCGCAGGCGTTCCTGGACCGTGGCGGCCGACGAGCCCCAGATCCTAAGCCGCGGCTGCCTACGGACTATGTGCGTCTGCCGGACCGATCAGGACGGTTGATCTTCGCCCCGACGGAACTGATCGTGCGCCGTGAAGGGTTCGCAAACCGGTTCGGTGGCTTGCGATATGCCGTACGACGAAGTGCCGTGCTCAACGGGCAACGTGTCGACACAGTCCGTTGCTGGGAGTTCGATCTGTCCGACTGGATCTGCCGTGAGCCCGACGGTTGGTCGTTCGGATGGACCGGTGAGCGAGTGTCTTCCCCGGTCCGGTATCTGGTCCATACCGACGGCCGGTTCGGCGTGACTCTTGGCGGTGGGTTCCTCGACGTCAGCCCGTCGCTCTATCACATGATCGAGGCGCACGCGTTGATGGACGAGCTGGCCGACTGGTACCCGCTTGCCGAGTCCGCCTTGGAACCGTGGGCGGCAAGCCAAGACACTGAACCCGATACCGATCAGACTCTCGCACTGGAGCCAGTGCCGGAGGCTTCCGGGCCATGTGACCGCTGGCTTCGCTCAGACACCCTGACTGTTCGGGTGTTCGACCGCTGGACCGACGGGCGCCCTCGCCCAACCGGGGTCATGGCATGGACCCGCTACCCGCCAGATTGAATCGGGGGCAGCAGCGCTTTGGATGCCATCCGGCCGATTATGACGACAACGGCGGTTCGGATGCGCCGAATGTAGCCCGCCAGTGCTGTCGCCGTAGCGTCCGAGGCGGTGTGTGGCGTCTGACCACGACGCTGTGAACCAGATCGGTGCTGGCTCGATCCCCAGCTGACGAAAGGGCCCCCGCCGGCAATGGCGGAGGCCCTTCGGTTGTTGTCAGGCGCGGCTGACCATGCGGTTCAGATCAGCTTCAGGCTCGTCGAGACCTGGAGTTCGGTCTCGAACAGGCGCGGCCACGGCAGGTGCACCGTCACCGAGTCGAGGCTGGCGACGCGGGCGGTGACCGGGTGGCCGAGCAGGTAGCCCACCAGGACCCGGCGGCCGCCGAAGTATCGGTCGAAGTAGTCCTGGGTGACCGGCGTCAAATGATCGACCACCCATTGGTTCATCGGCGCGTACTGGTCGTCGGTCAGGTTGTTGGTGTTCCAGCCCTGCGACTGCCCGTACGCGATGGCCGCCGGCTGGACGTCGTTCTTCCAGCGGTCATCGATGATGAAGCGCTTGAGCAGGTACTCGACATGCGCGTTGGCTGCGGAAAGCGCGATCGCCGGGGTGATGCCGTGGCGTAGCGGCTGCCGCGTCGACTCCAGGAAGGCGTACCGGGACAGGCCTTCGGCCAGGGTGAGGCCGAGCGAGTTGCCGCCGGTGTTCCAGCCGGAGTAGCCGAGCAGATCCAGCAACGGCAGGCGGTCCTGCATCCGCGTCACAAGGTCGTGGTCGGCCTTGTTGACGATGATCGGGTCGTCCACGATCACGCCCTTGCCCTGGGCCAGCAGGTCCGCGGCCTGGGCGACGAGCTTGTCGAGATCGCCGCCGCGATCGGCGCCGGCCGCCGAAGGCGTGTTCACCAGCAGGTGGACCGGAGACGCTGGATCGACCTTCAGGCCGAGCGCCGCCAGGTGCCGCGTGATGTTGTCGGCGAACGGGATGTCTTCCAGCGCCGCGGTCCACGCGCTGCCGTTGACGCCGGCGTACTGGACGGCCACTGACGGGTGCACGTTCAGCTTGGTCAGCACGTAGCGCGCGACCAGGAGGGCGTCGATCTCGTCGGCGCCCGGGAAGATCTGCACCCGGTCGCCGACGCCGAGCTGGGCCACGAGCTGTTCGAGCTGGACGCGCTCGGCTCGTTCCAGGCCGTAGGGCGCGGTGTCGTCCTCGCCGAGAACGAGGTCGTCGATCGTGCCGTCGGCCACCCAGCGGACCATCTGCTCGTTGATGTCGTGGTTGCGTTGCCGCGCCGCGAGGTAGTCGGCGAGGACCTCGTCCGGGATCTGGGCCCGCTTGGCGTCGAGCTGCGCCTGGTACTGGGTCATTCCCAGGTTGACGACCTGGTCGTAGAGGATCGCCCATTCGCGTACGAGGGTGGCGTAGTCGGTGCCGCCGACGGTCAGGCCGGTCAGGGCGAGCCGCTGGATGGTGTCGAAGACATAGAGCGGCTTGTCCGGATGGGCCTGCCGCACTGCCTTGATCGGCTGGATGTGAGACCGGGCGTCGGCCTCGGACATCGCCGCCGTACGCGAAGCGACCAGCCCGCCGTACGCGAGCATGCTCGTCGACACCACGTACGCGTCGGCGTCCTTCTGGCTGGTGAGCCACTGGCCGACGGCCACCGGGTCGCCAGGTGTCGTGAAGCGGCCGAGCAGGTCGCGAGGCGGCGTCGTGACCGCCAGCCCGGCGAGGGACGCCGTGGCGGCCGGTGCGAGCAGGTTGACCGGTCGGTCGTCCAGCGGTACGAGCGCGACGCGGGCCAGCGGGTGGGCTTCGCCCGGGCGCGCGGCCGACGGTCCGCTCGCGGAGGCGGGAGGCGCGGCGGCCAGTACGGCGACGGCGAGCGTCGCGGCACCGGTCATCGCGCCGAGGGATCGGGTGATGCGCACGGATCCTCCGTTCATGGGGGGTGCATACCGGAGATTCTGTGGTCTAGTCCTATAGGTGACTGGTCTAGACCTACGGCGACCGACGCTAGACCCGGATTTCCCGCGAAGTCAAGCTGTGCTCCGGGTCACAGCCGCCGAGGATGGCCTTGACAAGGGCAGTTTTGCTGGCGACTGTGGTCTAGACCTGAGCAGATGAGGTCTAGAACTCTGGGGGCCAATCGTGGTGGAAATGTCGAGCGAAGTCCTCGTCGTCGGCGGCGGACTGGGCGGGGTCGCGGCCGCCCTCGCGGCCCTGCGCCGCGGACGGCGCGTGCTGCTGACGGAGGAGTACCCGTGGCTCGGCGGCCAGCTCACGAGCCAGGCGGTCCCGCCGGACGAGCACCCCTGGGTGGAGCGCTTCGGCGTGACGGCGAGCTACCGGGCCCTCCGCGAAGGCATCCGTGAGCACTACCGGCGCTGGTACCCGCTGACCGCAGCCGCTCGCGCGCGGCCAGACCTCAACCCGGGCGCCGGCTGGGTCAGCAAGCTGTGCCACGAGCCCCGAGCTGCGGCGGCCGTCATCGACGCGATGCTCGCCCCGTACGAGAGCGGCGGCGCGTTGCGGATCCTGCGCGGCTACCGCCCGGTGGCCGCCGACGTCGACGGCGACCGGATCAGCGCGGTCACCTTGCGGCACATTCACACCGGCGCCCAGCTGACCGCGACCGCGCCATACACTCTCGATGCCACCGAGGCGGGCGATCTGCTGCCGCTGGCCGGGGTCGAGTACGTCACCGGATCCGAGGCGCGCTCCGAGACCGGCGAACCCAGCGCGCCGCTCGAGGCCCAGCCCACCAACTGGCAAGGCCTGTCCTGGTGCTTCGCACTCGACCACGTCGACGGCGACCACACCATCGACCGCCCCGCCACGTACGCCCGCTGGCGCGACTACCAGCCCGACTGCTGGCCCGACCGGATGCTGTCGCTGAGCTGGCCCGACCCCCGCACACTCGAACAGGTGACGGGCGCGTTCGTCCCGAACCCCGGCGATGACCCGCTCAACGTGGTGGCCGACCAGAGCCAGGTGGCCAGCGGGCCCAACCTGTGGACCTACCGGCGGATCGCAGCCCGCGGACTGTTCACCCCCGGGGCCTACGCCAGCGACATCACCCTCGTCAACTGGCCGCAGATGGACTACTTCGTGCGGCCCGTCATCGACGTGCCCGAAGACGAGGCCCGGCTCGCGTACGCCGAGTCCCGTGAGCTGTCGCTGTCCCTGCTCTACTGGCTGCAAACCGAGGCACCCCGCCCGGACGGCGGCACCGGCTACCCCGGCCTGCGCCTGCGCGGCGACGTCGTGGGCACAGACGACGGCTTCGCCCAGGCCCCCTATCTGCGCGAATCCCGGCGGATCCGGGCCCTGACCACGGTCGTGGAGCAGGACCTCTCCCTGGCCGTACGCGAAGACCGGGGCGCCGTGTCCTATCCGGACTCGATCGGCGTCGGCATGTACCGCATCGACCTGCATCCGACCACGGACGGCGACACCTACCTCGACGTCGGCAGCTGCCCCTTCGAAATTCCGTTGGGCGCGCTGATTCCGCAGCGGACCACCAACCTGCTGGCCGCCGCGAAGAACATCGGCACCACCCACATCACCAACGGCTGCTATCGGCTGCACCCGGTCGAGTGGAACGTCGGGGAGGCGGCCGGCGCGCTGGCCGCCTACTGCCTCGACAACGCCACCACCCCGACCGCGGTGCACACCGATGCCGGTCTCCTCGACGACTTCCGGGCCGGCCTGGCCCGCGAAGGCGTCGAACTCGCCTGGCCCCGGATCACGGGCTACTAGGAACCCCCACCAATTCCCTGGAGGACAAGGATATGAAGCGCCTGCGCTGGATGTCCGGCGTACTCGCGGCTGGTCTGGCCCTCGCGGCCGCCGGCTGCGGCGGCGGTGACAAGGCCGAAGACGACAACGGCCCGGTCTCGCTGCGGATGACGGTCTGGACGGCGAACAAGGACCAGCTGGCCCTGTTCGACAAGATCGCCGCCGACTACAAGAGCACCCACCCGAACGTCACCGTGAAGTTCGACGCGCTGCCGTTCGACAGCTACACCACGGCGCTGACCACCCAGGTGGCCGGCGGCAACCCGCCGGACCTCGCGTGGATCTTCGAGAAGGACGCCCCCGACTTCGTCTCCTCCGGCGCGCTGACCGACCTGACCCCGACCCTCAAGGGCACGGCCGGCTACGACTACGACGACCTCGCCCCGGCCACCACCAAACTGTGGACCGCCGGCGACAAGCTCTACGGCTACCCGTTCTCGACGTCGCCGTTCGTCGTGTTCTACAACGCCGACATGCTCACCAAGGCCGGCGCGCAGACCCCCGACCAGCTGGTCGCGGCCAACCAGTGGACCTGGACCGCCGCCGAGCAGGCGGCCGCGAAGGTGCCGGCCGCCGAGCCCGGCAAGTTCGGCCTGGTGATCCGCGACTTCGACTACAAGGTGTGGGACAACCTGGCCTCCCTGTGGGCGGGCTACGGCGCGGCGCCGTGGTCGGCCGACGGCAAGACCTGCCAGTTCACCAGCCAGCCGATGATCGACGCGATGACGTTCCTGCACAACGCGGTCTACACCGACAAGGCGATGCCGCCGCCCGGCACGGCGGCGGACTTCTTCGCCGGCGACTCGGCGATGACCATCACGCAGATCTCCCGCGCCGCCACCCTCAAGGACGCCAAGTTCAAGTGGGGCGTCGCTCCGCTGCCGGCCGGCCCCGCCGGCGCGCAGCAGCTGTTCGGGCAGGCCGGCATCGGCGCCTTCGGCAAGGGTAAGCACCCGCAGGCGGCCGCCGACTTCCTCGCCTTCTTCAGCAACCCGGCCAACTCGGCGAAACTGGCGCAGTACTTCCCGCCGCCGCGTACGTCGCTGCTGAACGCTGCCAGCCTGAAGGCAGCCAACCCGCTGCTGACCGCGGAGCAGCTGGACAGCGTCGTCGTCAACGGCATCAAGAACGGCACCGTCAAAGCCAGCCACCTCGGCTACGCCAAGATCGACGAGGCCGTCCGCGCCGCGATGGACACCTACTACCAGCCGGGAGCCGACGTTCCCGCCGCGCTCGCCGGCGTCTGCAAGGCCGTCGAGCCGCTGTTGAGCACGGGTAGCTGAGAGCCATGAGCGTCTCGACCGCATCCGCGGCCGACACCCAGGGCGGCGGCCGGGGACACCGGCCGCCGCCCGGGCGGGGCCGCCGGGACCACCGGATGACCGCCCGACGCCGCGACGCGGTCGCCGGTTACCTTTTCGTCGCACCGCAACTGCTGGGCTGGGCCGCGTTCGTCGGCTGGCCGGTCGTCGCGGTGGTCTGGTACAGCCTGCACAGCTGGAACCTGCTCGCCGGTACCTTCGACTGGGCCGGGCTGGCCAACTACCGGCAGTTGGCACACGATCCGGCGCTGGGGGCGGTGCTGCGCGCGACGCTGTTCTTCTCCGTCGGACTGGTCGTCCTCAACCTCGCCCTGGCACTGCTGCTGGCCGTGCTGCTCAACCAGCGGCTACGCGGCACGGCCGTGTTCCGCACCATCTTCTTCTCCCCGGTCGTGGTCTCCCTCGTCGCGTGGGCGATCGTCTCCGGCACCCTGCTGCAGGGCACCGGCGGCATCAACGCACTGCTGTCCAAGGTCGGCATCACCGGACCGAACTGGCTGCACGAGCCGGGCGCGGCCCTGATCGCCGTCATCGTCACCCAGACGATCAAGAACGTCGGCCTCAACATGGTGCTGTTCCTGGCCGCGCTGCAGGGCGTACCGGAGGAGCTGTACGAGGCGGCCGCCCTCGACGGGGCGTCGCGGTGGCGGACCTTCTGGCGGATCACGTTCCCGCTGATCACCCCGACCGTGCTCCTCACCTCGATCATCACGGTGGTGGGCTCGCTGCAGGTCTTCGCACCGATCCAGGTGCTCACGGCCGGTGGCCCGGGCAACTCCACCAACGTCCTCGTCTACGACCTCTACAAGCAGGGTTTCGTGGCCCACGACCTGAGCTACGCCAGCACCCTGGGGGTCCTGCTGTTCGTCATCGTGCTGGCACTGACCGCGATCCAGTGGCAGATGCGCAAGAAGTGGGTCGTCAATGAGTAGCAAGAGCGACAGCGGCAAGCCCAACCAAGACCGCGCCAATAACCGCAGCCGCGCGCTGTCCCTGCCACGCTGGGCGAAGATCGCCCTGTACGCGCTCATGACCGTGCTGGCGATCCCGTTCCTGTTCCCCACGTGGTGGATGGTGACCGCCTCGCTGTCACCGGCCAACGACATCTACAGCCAATCACCGAAGCTGTTCCCGACACATCCGCTGTGGTCGGACTACAAGCAGGTGTTCGAGCTGCAGCCGTTCGCGCACCAGTACATGAACAGCCTCTACATCGCCGTCCTGGTCACCATCGGCACCATGGCGGTCTCGGCCCTGTCCGGGTACGCCTTTGCCCGCATCCGGTTCCCGGGGGCCAACGCGTTGTTCTTCGTCGTGCTGACCGGCATGCTCGTGCCGGCCGAGGTGACCATCGTGCCGCTGTTCCGGATGGTGCAGTCGCTTGGCCTCATCAACACCCACTGGCCGCTGATCATCATCCCGATCTTCGGCGCGCCCAGCGTGCTCGGCACCTTCGTCATGCGCCAGTTCTTCCTGGCCCTGCCGGCCGAACTGGAAGAGGCCGGCCGCTTGGACGGACTGGGCCGGTTCGGGCTGTTCCGCAGCATCGCGCTGCCACTCGCCCGGCCGGCGCTGGCGGCGGTGGCGATCTTCACGTTCCTGCGCACGTGGGACAGCTATCTGGAACCGCTCGTCTACCTGTCCTCCAAGGACAAGTTCACCCTGCCGCTCGCCCTGACCCAGTACACCGACGCGTACGGCGGCAACATCTGGAATATTCAGCTCGCCGCGACGACGCTGACGGTCCTGCCCGTACTGGCGGTGTTTATCATCGCGCAACGCCAGTTCGTAGCCGGCCTCGCCCAGACAGGGTTGAAGGGATGAGCGCGCCGACGGCCGCCAACGGCCAGGTGGGAGCAGTGTCGATGGAACAGACCGATGGACCGGCGGTCGCCAAGCACGCCTGGTTGCGCCAGGTGCTGCGCCAAGAGGTCTCCGAGCGGATGGCCCCGCACGAAATGCTGCCGCCGGAACGGGAACTCGCCGCCCGCTTCGAGGTCAGCCGGATGACCATCCGCCAGGCGTTGCGCGCGCTCACCGACGACGGCCTGATCTACGCCGTGCGCGGGGTGGGCACCTTCGTCACCGAGCCCAAGGTGTCGAAGGACCTGGCACTGTCCTCCTTCTCCGAGGACATGCGCGCCCGCGGCCTGCGCCCCGGCTCCCGGGTCATCGCCGCCGAAGCCGTCGACGCCGACGCGGCCATCGCCAAGGACCTCGGCATCGAGCCCGGTGCGCCCGCGTACCGGATCGAGCGACTGCGCTCCGCCGACGACATCCCCGTCGCGCACGAACAGTCCTTCCTGCCGGCCCGGCTGTTCCCCAAACTGCTCGACCAAGACCTGGACGGCTCCCTGTACGAGCTCATGGAACGCCGGTACCGCATCCGCGTCGAGCGCGCCCAACAGACCACCAGCGCGGTCAACCTGGGCAAGCACCTCGCCGACCTGCTCGGCGTACCGGCCCGCACGGCCGCGCTGCACGTGCGGCGCATCGGCATCGACAACCAGGGCCGCATCGTCGAGCGCGCCGACACCCTCTACCGCGGTGACCGCTACGACTTCTCCGCGACCATCCGACGAGTACGCCGATGACGGGCGGACCGGGTCACGATCTGGTTCTCGGCATCGACATCGGCGGCACCAAGACGGCCGTAGCGGCGGTGGACCGCGACGGGCGGACCTACGCCACCCGCGTCGCACCGACGCCGGCGGCTGAGGGAGCCGCGGCGATCCTGGAAGTCGCCGCGCGTCTGGCCGACGAGGTACGCCACGACGTCGGCGGATCCGTGTCGGCCGCCGGTGTCGGGGCGCCCGGCGTCGTGGACCCTCGGCGCGGAGTCGTCGTCTCGGCCACCGACCTGCTACGCGGATGGGCCGGCACCCCGATCGTGGACCTGCTCTCCCAACGGCTCGCTCTGCCGGTCGCCGTCGACAACGACGTACGCGCGGCGGGCCTCGGCGAGGCCCGCCACGGCGCCGGCCGGACAGCCGATCTCGCCGTCGTCGTGGCCGTCGGGACCGGCATCGGCGCGGCGGTGATCCGCGAAGGCGTACTCCTGCCGGGATCCTGCGGGGTGGCCGGGCACCTGGGCCACATTCCCGTCCCCGGCACCGGGGACGACCTGTGCTCGTGCGGCCGCAGCGACCACCTCGAGGCAGCCGCGGCCGGACCGGCGATCCTGCGCGCCGCCCACCGCGCAGGTCTGGCGGCGAGCTCGACCGTCGAAGTGATGGCGCTCGCCGAGACCGATCCCCGGGCCGCAGCCGCCGTGACGAACGCCGCCACGGTCTTAGGCCGGGCACTCGGCGGCGTGGTGAACATGCTCGACCCCGATGTGATCGTGGTGGGCGGAGGCGTGTCCGAAGCCGGTGCCGTGTGGTGGCGGCCGCTGCGCGCCGCCTTCGACGCGGAACTGCTGCCGCCGGCCGCGCCCGCGCTCGTCCCCGCGACCCTCGGCACACACGCGGGCGTCATCGGCGCCGCCACCCTGGCCCGCGATCTCGTCAACGGAAGGAACCCGCGATGACCGACGCCGCAGCCCCAGTGCTGGCCGCGATCCGAGGCGGCCTGGTCGTCTCCTGCCAGGCCCCGCCCGGCGACCCCCTGCGCGACCCGGAGGTGCTGGCCCGCATGGCCGCCTCGGTGGTACGCGCGGGCGCGATCGGCGTACGCGTCAACGGCGTCGAGGTCGTCCGCCGGACCCGTGCCCTCGTCACCACCCCCGTGATCGGGCTATGGAAGGACGGCGACGAAGGCGTCTACATCACCCCGACGGCCCGACACGCACTGGACGTCGCTGCGGCGGGCGCCGACATCGTGGCCGTCGACGCCACGGCCCGACCCCGTCCGGACGGGCGTACGCTCGCCGACACCGTAGCGGCCATCCATCAGCAGACCAAGGCGCTCGTCCTCGCCGACGTATCCACCGTGGATGAAGGCGCGGCCGCCGTCGACGCGGGCGCCGACGCGGTCGCCACCACGCTGTCCGGCTACACGGGTCCGGGGGCACCGCCGGCCGGCCCGGATCTGGAACTCGTCGCGGCACTGGCGGGGAAACTCGGCGTACCCGTGATCGCGGAGGGTCGGATCCACTCGCCGGAGCAAGCCCGCGCGGCTTTGGACGCGGGGGCCTGGGCCGTGGTGGTCGGAACGGCGATCACCTCTCCCGCGTGGCTGACGGGTCAATACCGGGCCGCGCTGGCGGCGTGACCCGAAGATCCCCAGTCCTCGCGATGTCTCACGGCGGCTTTCAACGCTTCGGCCAAGTCGGCTTGACCCGGGCCGGCACGGTGCAGGTTCTGTGCCAGCGCCGCTCGCAACCAATCACCTCCGACTAACTGCGATGCTCGTATCGCCGGCTATTCGGTGGTGTGAGCTACGACGGCGTCGCGCATCAGGTGGACGAGCGGCGTCGAGTTCGCCGTGATGAAGTCACGACCGGGTTCTCGTGGTGAGTCGTGGAGTCAACGCGCGCTGTCGGTGGCTTCGTCGGCGAGGGCGTCGGCCATCCGTCGGCGGAGCAGTTGCCGCTCGTGGCGCGTCGGCGCGAGGTCGGCGGCGCGTTCGAGCTCCGCTGCGGCCTCGGCTGCGCGACCCAGGCGGATCAGGATGTCGGCTCGGACGGCGCCGAGCAGGTGATATCGAGCCAGGCGTGGGTCGTCCCGGATCGCGTCGACCGCATCGAGGGCCTCCTGAGGCCCGTCCGCGTAGAGCAACGCGACCGCACGGTTCAGATCGACGACGGGTGAGGGGGCGACCTGGGCGAGTGCGTCGTACAACGCGACGACCGCAGCCCAGTCGGTGTCGGCGAAGGTTCTCGCGCGGGAGTGATGGCCGGCGATCGCGGCCTGGATGGCGTAGGGTCCGAGCGGCCGGTTGAGCTTGGCCGCCCGGTCGAGCATCGACAGACCGTGGGCGATGAGGATGCGGTCCCAGCGCGACCGGTCCTGGCGGTCCAGCAGGACCGGTGTCCCGTCTAGCTCGGCGCGCGTGGCGAATCGTGACGCATGCAGCTCCATGAGCGCCAGCAGCCCGAAGACCTCTGGCTCCGTCGGCAGCAGGCCCGCCAGCACCCGGCCCAGCCGCATCGCCTCCTGCGCCAGGTCACGGCGGATCCAGCCGTCGCCGGAGGACGCGGAGTAGCCCTCGTTGAAGATCAGATAGACAACTTCCAGGACAGTGCCGACCCGGGCCGGCAGGTCGTCGGCGCTGGGTGGCTCGAACGGAACCTGCGCTTCGCTGAGGGTGCGTTTGGCCCGCGAGATCCGCTGGCCGAGCGTCGCTGAGGGAACCAGGAACGCCCGGGCGATCTCGTCGGTACTCAGACCGCCGATGAGCCGCAGGGTCAGCGCCACCCGCGCCTCCCGGGGCAGGATCGGATGACAAGCGATGAAGATCAGCGTAAGGACGTCGTCGGAGAGCGGGTCGGGCAGGTCGTCGGCGACGTCGGGCGTGTACAGCTGCGTTTCCACTGCGATCAGGGCGGCCTTGCGACGGCCCGCTTCCTCGCGGCGTGCTCGGTCGATCGCCTTGTGCCGGGCCGTGGCCATCAGCCAGGCGCCGGGCCTGGGCGGGATGCCCTCAGCCGGCCACTGCTCCAGCGCGGCGACGAACGCCTCGGAGGCGAGGTCCTCGGCGATCCCCACATCCCCGATCTGACGGGCGAGGGTGGCGATCAGCCGGGGCGCTTCCATCCGCCACAGCGCCTCGATCGTGCGCCGCACGTCCATGGTCATCCGTCTTCCCGCGGCGCCAGGCTCTCCGTTTCGTAGCCGGCGAAGAGGCTGGCGTCGAAGTCTGCCATTTCATAGAACGGCCGGATCTCGAGGACCTGGTCCGCGCCGTACCGGGGGTCGTACGGACAACGCTTTGCCCACTCGACCGCCTCCTCCAGCGAGCGGACCTCCCAGATCCAATAGCCGGCGATGAGCTCCTTCGACTCCGCGAACGGCCCGTCGACGACCGACGTGCCGGTACCGGTGAAGACCACCTGCGCGCCCTTGGCGCTGGGCTGCAGTCCCTCGCCGCCGAGCATGATGCCGGCGTTGACCAGTTGCTCGTTGTACGCCCTCATCTGCTCGAACATCTCCGCCGTCGGTGTGGCCTTCTCCTCGTCGGCGCCGGAACCCTTCGTCATCACCAGAACCCGCACGTGATCCCCTCCTGTCTTCGCGGTTTTGCGTTTCGTAACGTTATCGGGCGCTGGTCTTGGCCAGGACGTCGGCGAGAAGCTCGTAGTCGACGGCCTGACCTTCGCTGATGTCAGCGGTCTTCCGCTCGCCGTTGCCCAACGACCGCAGAACCCCCTTGACGGCATCGACGCTGCCGGCGTTGAAGATCAAGAATGAGATTTTGTCCCGCGCGACGTGGATCGCCGCCACGTGCCGACCGTCGCTCGCGAAGTGCGGCTTGCCGTACTCCAGCCGTTCTGTTACGTCCGGGACCGTCCGGTGCACGAGCTGCCGCAGCTTCTGGCAAACCTCGACCTGCCACGGCGATCCCTTGTTGATGTAGGCCGTTACGTCGTTATCCACGTCGATCTCCTCTGGCTTCGTTCTGGGCATCTTGCGAGTTCGTGCGTCACATCACGCTCTGATGTGATGGGTCAGATCAGCGGACCGGGCGGTAGGTGATCACGACGACGCCGCTGCCGAAAGTGGTGCAGTCGACCAGTTCCAGCGCGGTGGCGCTCTCCGGCCGGAACAACGGCTCCCCGTTCCCCTTGATCACCGGGTAGACCCAGACCCGGTACTCGTCGAGCAGCCCTGCCGCGGCGAGCGCGTCGGTCAGGCGTCCGGTCCCCCAGATGAGGATGTCCTCGCCGTCCTGCTTTTTGAGTTGTGCGACCTCGGCGACGAGATCGGCACCGGCGATGACCGTCGCGGGTCCCCATGCGGAGGTGTCCACCGGCCCGTTGGCGACCACGTACTTGCTGATGGAGTTGACGTGGTCGGCGTAGGGATTGCCGCCCATGCCCGGCCACGCCTGCGCCATGCCCTCGTAGGTCACCCGGCCGAGCAGCAGCGAGTCCGCCTTCAGCGTCATCTCGAACGCGTGCTGCTGGGACCGCTCATCGGAGTACTGGAACGTCCACTCGTGGGGGTTGTCGATGTAGCCGTCGAGGGTGGCATAGGTCGAGGCGATGATCTTGCGCATGGAACTCTCCTGTAGATGTCTGTCCGGGCTGGCCGGGGACGCCGGGCTTGGCTTCCGTACAGACTTCGAACAGGAGAACGCGATTTCGACAACCGCCGGCAAGTTTCTTCCAGCGCTTACGAGCACCCGAAAACGGGCCGGCCCGGCGTTGTCGGCCGACTGCACCGCCCACGACGTGACCACGCCTTTCGCCGACGTCCGGCGAGCGATCGGCGTTCGCCCCACGGATCCCAGTAGACCGGGGCTCCGGCCGCTCCGTTGTTGTTGGTTTTAGGGTCGCCCAGGACTGAACGACGTAGCCGTCGGCGCAGTGGTCAGCCCGACAGCCCCTGCGCGTCCCGAGCGGGGAACTCGTCGGTCAAGGTGGCCGCCCAAAGCCGACCCTGGGTGACCGCCGACCGCCACCTACCTGCCCGGCCAGGTCTGTGGCGGTCCAGACCACATCCGATGACGGATCGATGACATCCGCGCATCGGACGCTCAGCCGCCGATAGCCTGCCCCGCGACCAACAAATCGGCGGGCAAAGGGCGGTGGCATCGTGTGGCAGCATCCTCAGCTCGGCAGGCAGGCTGACAGCTCGAGACAGCGGCCGCCGTTTGACCAGTTGTCGGCCCTGCTGCTGCTGGAACGGCTGGCTCGAATCCGCCCACAGCCGACGACGTTGCTCGACATCGGCTGTGGCGCAGGCGATCTACTGCGGTGGGCGCTGAGTTTCTTCCCCAGCACCAGGATGACCGGCGTGGACTCGGCCCCGTGGCTGTTGGCGCACGCATCGGCCAACGTGCACGGTGCCCGATTCCTGCATGGAGCGCCGCCCAACCTGCCGCTGCCTGCGGCGTCGATGGAGATGGCGACGTGCCGCCAGCACACCCCGAACGAGCGGCCGATGGTGGATCTGGGGGAGGCCCGCCGGGTGCTGGCACCGGGTGGGCTGCTGGGGCTGGCGGGCGTGGTGACATCGTCCCCTGGCGAGTTGGTGGCCTACGGGTTCGCGATTGCCGATACCCAGTTTCTGCCGGCCACCGAGCAGGAGCCTAGCCTGACGGTGGTGATCGCTCGCCTGGTCGACCAGCTGCCTGGTCGCGTTCTATAGCGGCATCGGGTGCGCCGTCAGCCGAGTTCGCACTCGAGCCAGAGGCGATGCGTGCCGTCGCCGTCGACTCCGCCGCCGGCGATGACCTTATTAAGGTCTGGGCGCCGCTGGCCGGCAAGCACATAGCGCAGCAAGCGGACGGGTCGAGGATGCCATCCCGTCCCATCCCCGCCCTGGTCTGTCGCGGCCGTAGTGGTCGTCGACACGTAATGTCGGCTATGCGTGCCGGAGCGGCCGCAGCTGGAGCATGTGCTACGCGGACGCCGACTGCCTCGTAGTCCGATGCAGTTCAGGTGATGGTGAACCCCATGGCCTGGGCCAGCCGCTGGGAGGCGTCGGGCGTGGTCGAGCATCGCCGCAGCGCGCGCGTTGGCGTCCATCCGCTCGGCGCGCGGCGGGTTAATCGATGCGGCCCCATAGGTCGTGAGGGTTCTTGCCGGGGCGGAAGCCGTGCGCCTGGGCCATCTGCGCCGCTTCGGCGAACCCGTGGGCGACGAACGAGGGCAGATGGGCGTCGCTTCCGAAGGTGATCGCGTTGCCGCCTTCTTCATGCCACCAGGTCAGAATGGTCGCGTGCAGCGGCAGGCGGGTGTTGATCTCCAATGCGCGGCCGGACTGCGCGTTGGCCCGCAGGGCGTGGCGGAACTCCTCCTCGAACACCTTCGGGTCGAACGCCCCCGCCTGCTCCGCCGGCCAGAAGCGGACCGCATAGTCGATGTGCGCCAGCACGGAGAACATGCCGCTTGTGGACATCATCGTGGCCACACCGGCCAGGTATTCGCGCATCACCTCGTGCGCGTCGCGGTGCGGATAGATGCCCCACGGCTCGGCGAAGGCACCCTGATCAGGAAGAGTGTGCAGGGAGCCGAGGACCCGGTCGAACCGGCCCGTTGCCAGGACCTGGGCGCATTGCTCGGCGTGGCGGTGTGGTTCTCCCATTTCCAGCCCGCTCAGGACGCGCAATTGCGGGAAGCGTTCGCGGCAACGCTCGATCGCGTCCAGGTAACCGGTGGCGTCGAACGCGGGAGGCGTCAGGATCCCCTCCGGGTCCGCAATCGACGTGAGGTGGTCCATGACATACGGACCCTCTAACGCTATCCGCCATGCTGTGTGATCGAGATGCTCCGTGAAGGCGATCGCCGGCAGCCCGAGTTCCACCGCCCGAGCACACGACCCTTCCATGTCGCCCACCGCTGTGTCCCAGGACCACTCGCTGTGCACATGGCTATCGCACGGCAGCGACATCTCACACCACCCATCGGCCGACGTCACCGCCAACACGGCCTCCATCTACATCCCGGACGCCAGGGGCGGGGGCGACCGGCCCGCCGGCCCGTCAAGATCAGAGCAATCGTACGGCGAGCGACCTCGACCCGGTCTGACAGCCTGTTGTATAACCCGGTTGGGTGGTACAACAGCGCCCTTCTCGGGCGTCCTTGCCGCCGGCCGCACCCTGCTGGGTTGGTCGGCGTTGGGGTTCCTGCGTCAACGGGACGGGTTTCACCGGCGGGCTGATGTCCGCCGGTCAGAGCCGTCCCTCGGCAAGGCATTGATAACCGGGCCTCGCACTTAGGGGTCCCGGATCTGGGCATCATGCTGCTCGCCCCAGACAGCGAGATTCACGGCGGCATTCAGATCCCGATCCGCCTCAAACCCACACACGGCGCAGGCGAACACCCGCTGCGACAACAACAGGCTGGCAGCCACAGCCCCACACGCCGAGCAGGTCTTGCTGGAGGCGAACCACCGATCGGCGATCATGACCTGCCCGCCCGCCCACAGCTGCTTGTAGCCGACCATCCGCGCCAGCCCCGCCCAACTCGCATCGCTGATCGACCGGGCCAGCCGCCGATTCTTCACCATGCCTGCCGTGTTGAGATCCTCCAACACCAGCCGGTCGTGGGTTTTGACCAACTGGTTGGCGACCTCATGCAGCGCGTGGGCGCGAATGTCTCTGATCCGCCGGTGACAGCGGGCCAGCCGCGCCACCGCCTTGCCCCGGTTGATCGACCCACGCCGAGCCCGCGACACCCGCCGCGACAAGCGCCGCAACCTCGGCAAACTCGTACCCAACGGCCGTAGCGGCTCCACCCGCAGCCTCTGCCGACCCTCACGGTCGGCCGCCACCACCAGCGCGGTCAACCCACGATCCACACCCACCCACCCCCGGTGCTGATCTACGGCACGCGTGGGGTGACGGCGGGCCGGATGCAGATCCGCGGCCTCCACCGTGACACTGACCGTCCACCGGCCCGCACGGTGCGACACCGTGGCG